>CALMTA010000241.1 GCA_937872505.1 uncultured Neisseriaceae bacterium
ATTTGAGTTATTACCTAAAATAGAAGGTTTGACATATGCAGGCAGGCTTGATAAAGATAGTCATGGTTTAATTTTGCTTTCAAATGATGGTAAATTTGTTTATTCAATAGCCGGAACCGAATTTGAAAAGGAAAAAGAATATATTGTTCGAGTTAATAAACCGATAACTACAGAATATTTGCTAAAACAAAGTAATGGCAGCATTGTAATTGATGATATATTAGTTAAGCCAGCAATAGTAAAATTTATTAGTAAATTTGTATATAAAATTATTTTAACTCAAGGAATGAATAGGCAGATTAGGAAAATGGCAGAAAGTTTAAACTATAAAGTATTAGATTTAGAGCGAACTCGCATTGATAATATTATAGATAAAAATTTGCCATTAGGTAAGTGGCGTGATTTAACAAATGAAGAAATTAAGAAAATTAAATAAAAATAATTTTATTAATCTATATTTATTGGCTATCAATTATCATTTTTACTATAATTAATAGCCAATGCCTAATTTTATATTTTTAAAAAATTATTTTATTTTTATTAGGACACAACGGTGAATTTATCGGTCTATTATATATGGCAATATTAATATTTGTGATATATTCAATAAAATTATCTTTTTCAAGTACTAAATTTAATATCTTATTATTTTTGCTATCAAATGTATACAAAACAAAAACTTCATCATTTTCATTGAACTCTTCCATTGATATAATGTCATTAGGGTGGCTGTTTTTAATTTCATTAGATAAGTCACCATATTTAACTAATAATTTTTCATAAATTTCTGGATTCTTAAAAATTAGATACCATACATTAAATAATCGATCAAAAGCTGTTATAGATTTTAATGTATCTAATAGTAATAATTCCTTTAATTCGTAGCTTATATAATTAGCTATTTCTTTTACATTATTAGGTGAAGCGTGATTTCTTAAATAATTAGTAATTACAATTAAATAATCTTTTCTATATAATAACTCTTTTAGCTGTAATAATGTCAGATACTCTAGGTTTTCCATAAAACCATCTTTATTCAACAAATCATGATATTTATACTTTATAGAATCATTAAAAGCAAAATCTTTTATTGTTTTTATAGGGTTTATAGAGAATTTTGAATGAATCTTTATCAATTTATCAATTCTAGCTATCAATTTTTGAGCATGAGCAGTAAAGTTTATATTGTTAAACCAATTAATTTTTTTATTATTACTATTTCTATGAGTGCATAATATTATAATCTGCTCATCAATACCATTATAATTTTCTCTTAAATCAACTAAGTCATGATTAAGTTCGTCTTTATTTAATTGACGTTGAATTTCTGTGATTCTTGATTTTAAGTTTTGTAATTCTTCGATGCTTTGAAAGTTGTTAATTGTTGAGTTAAGTTTATCTAAATTTATTGCCTTATATCTAAGAATATTTTCGGTGCTATAATCAGCCCTCAAGTTTATAAAATTGCATTTTGTGGTATTATTAATCATATTACAGCCTTCTACTTTTAGAAAAGTATTAATTATAAAATTGTGTTATGGCTGGATTATATTATTATATAGCTATTGATGACTAGTGACAATTTTGTTACATAAATCATTGGGAGAGTAGTATTTGCTGTAATTTTTTAAATGTATTTTATAGATAAAAATGAGTATTTATTAAATTAAATTGCATTTTTCTATATAGATATAAATTATTAAAATTTTCTTTATATATTTGATTCTTTCTATTAATTCTTATCTTAGGTTTAGTTAGTAATATTTGAACAATACTATTATTATAAGAATTATTAATTATAAAATAAGTATTAATAAATAATAACAAATGGACAAATAGTTAATAAAATTGGTATAATGCCCACCTTAATATTTTATTTATTACTTTAAAAAATTATAAGTTAGTAAGTCATAATTAATGAAAAAAAAATGTATATGTTTAATTAAGATTATGCTTATGAGTTTAGGCTTTTTTTGCTATATAAAAAATTCTTATGCTTATCAAGAACAGTCTTCAGTTATAATAAAAAATATCAAAATAAATGGTTTACAAAGAATTGAAATTGGGACTGTATTTAGTTATTTGCCTGTTAAAGTTGGTGATATACTAGATAATAATCAAGCTGATGAAATAATTAATAGATTATATAAAACTGGGTTTTTTAAAGATATTAGAATAAGTGAAGATGAAGATACATTAATAATAGATGTAGTAGAGAGACCTGTGATTGCTGAAGTAATTGTTATTGGAGATCATGAATTTGATCATGATATATTAATGAGATCTTTGAGAGAAAATGGGTTAGCAGATGGTAAAATTTTTGATCAAAGCATAATAGAACAAGCTATTTTAGGATTAAAAATAGAATATGCTAATCGGGGATTATATTCAGTTTCAATTACCCCAAAAGTAATTGCTCTAGAACGTAACCGAGTAAGTATAAATATTGATATCCAAGAAGGGGTAGCGGCAAAAATTGCTGATATTAAATTTGTAGGAAATAAAGATTTTACTCAAAAACAGTTAGAAAAACAAATGTTTTTAAATACGGGCACTTTGTTTAGCTGGTGGTTTAAAGATAACCAATATTCAAGTGATAAATTATCAGGGGATATTGAAAAAATTCGTTCTTTTTATCTTAATCAAGGATATATAGAACAAGGTTATAGTAATTTTATGTTAAAAAGTGTTCAAGTTCAACTTACACCAGATAAAAAATCCGTATATATAACTATAAATTTAGAAGAAGGTAAGCAATACCATATCGATAAGGTTAAGATATTAGGTGATACAAAAGATGTTCCTATTGCTAAATTAGAAGAAGTGGTAACTTTAAAATCTGGAGATATTGTAAATCAGGCTCAGATTAATAAATCAATAGAGAATATAAAGAATATACTAGGGAATTCAGCTTTTGCTTTTGCGGCAGTTACTGCAGTTCCAGAAGTTGATAATAAAAATTTATTAGTTAACTATTCTTTTTTTATTGACACAGGAAAAAAGGTGTATGTGCGTCAGATTAATATTAATGGTAATGATAAAACTAGAGATGTTGTTATTAGACGCGAATTAAGGCAGACAGAAAATTCCTTATATAATACTGATGCTATTCAACGTTCAAAAGATAGACTAAATCTTCTTGGTTATTTCAAAGATACTGATTTAAGTACCATACCAATCCCTGGAACTAATGATCAAGTGGATATGAAAATTAAAGTAAAAGAAGCAGATACTGGTGGTTTAAACTTTGGGATTGGGTATACTCAAGGTTCAGGTTTAATGTTAAATGCGGCTATAACTCAAGCAAGTATTTTTGGTTCAGGAAAATCTGTATCCTTGTCTGGTTCAAACAATACTTTAAACCAAACTTATGCCTTATCTTTTACAGACCCATATTTTTTAGCAAATGGTACTAGTTTAGGATATGATTTATATAGTAACAATTATACTCCTAATAAAGCTAGCATCAGCCCTTTCTCAACTGAAGTTTTAGGTGCTAAAGCTAGAACAGCAGTTCCAGTTTCGGAATTTGACAAAATTAATTTTAGTTTAGCTTTTGAAAATAATAATATTATAACTTATGGTAATAATGTTCCAACCAGATTTTTTCAATTTCTCAATCAATTTGGTAATACAGTTAATGAAATTCCATTATCCATAAGCTGGGTTAGAAATACGACTGATAGTTCATTATGGCCTACTAAAGGAGCGATGTTTAATGAAACATTAGATGGTACTTTGCCAGGAGTAGGTGCTCAATATATTAGGTTTACATCAGAAAATAAATGGTTTATTCCTATAACTTCCGATTTTACTTGGAAAATAAATGGTACTATTGGTATAATAAATGCTTATGGAAATAGTAGTGTACCTTTTTACCAAAACTATTTTATAGGTGGTCCAGCATCTTTAAGAGGGTATTACCCTGGTTCAATTGGTCCTAAAGATACCGATAGTAGTGCATTAGGTGGTACTGAAGAAATATTAGTAACCAATGATGTTTTATTGCCAATACCTGGTTTCAAAGATAATAGAACTTTAAGATTAGATTTATATTATGATATGGGAGCTTTGTGGGGTGGCAATAATTTTAATTTATCTTTTCAGCAGTCATTTAGAGCGAGTTATGGGGTTGGATTAATTTGGATTTCGCCAGTGGGACCTATGAAGGTTATGTATTCATGGCCATTATTTAATCAACCGAATGATAATATACAGAATTTCCAATTTATTATAGGAACATCTTTTTAATTTTAAGGAAAATTAATATGAAAAAAAGATTATTAGCAGTTATATTAGCAAATTCATTTGTTTTTGCTGATGATTTTAAGTTAGGGTTTGTAGATGTAAGTAAAATTTTTACAAAATCAGTACCATCTATTGCATTACAAAATGCATTAAAAAATAAGTTTATACCACTTCAGCAAGAGTTAAGAAAAATGCATGATGACCTGCTTGCAGAACAAACTCAGATGCAGGAATTAATGAAAAAGGCTCCAAGTATGGACAAATTAAATTCAAAAGATAAAAAGAAATTAGAGGAAGTTGAAAATAGATATCGCCAAGATCAAATGAATTTCCAACAAAAATATTCTTCTTATACTCAATCTGTACAAAAAACTCAAGATTTTGCTTCAAATCTTTTATTGAGTAAGGTAAATTTAATTTTAAAGCAAATTAGTGATAATGGCAAATATGATTTGGTTTTGACATCAAATCAATTAGTTTATGCTAAACCTAAATATGATCTTACAGATCAAGTAATTGAGCAATTAAAAAAGGTAAATGGTGAAGATTTAGTGAAACAGTTAAATGAAGCGGAAAAAAAACAATTAAATAATAATGATCAAAAATCGGTATTAAACGAAGGAGCATCTTCTATAAATGCAGAAACTAAATCTAATGAAGTATCAGCTACAGTGGCTGAAGCAAATCCTTCTAATAATATAAAATAGATATATTATGAAATATAAATTATCTGAAATAGTAGCAAAACTTGGTGGATATGTAGATGGAGAAGATATTACTGTCTCTGGTATATCATCAATTGATAAGGCAAAAGTTGGTTATATTACATATCTCACAGATGAAAAATATATTAAATATTTAGATAAGTGTGAAGCTAGTGCAATAATTATTAATAAAAGAATTTTAGATAAAATAGATAAAAAAATATCAAAAATTATCTGTGATGATTCTAATATCTATTTTATTAATGTTATCCGCTTATTTTATCCGGAAAAGCGTTTAAATGTAGGAGTTAAAAATACAGCATTAATTGATAAAAGTTGTATTATAGGAAATAATGCAGCAATTGAAGATAATATAATTATTGGGATAAATACTAAAATTGGCGATAATTGTCAAATTTATCCAAATGTTTTTATTGGAGACAATGTAGTTATTGGAGATGATGTAGTTATTTATCCAAATGTAGTAATTCATGATAATGTTACTATCGGTAACTCGTGTACTTTTCAAAGTGGTTGTGTTATTGGTTCAGAAGGTTTTGGTAATGTTCAAGACTCTAAGAAAAAGTGGCATAAAAAACCACAAATTGGTGGAGTATTAATTGGAAACAATGTAAATGTAGGGGCAAATTCTACAATAGATTGTGGTTCAATGGATTTAACAATTATTGAAGATGGTGTAATAATCGATAATCTAGTACAAATTGCACATAATGTTAAGGTTGGCGCTTATACAGCAATTGCAGCTTGTGTGGGGATAGCAGGTAGTACAAAGATTGGAAAATTTTGTCAACTAGCTGGAGGTTGTGGTATTACAGGACATATAGAAATTGCTGATTATACAATTATTGGAGGATTAACTGGAATTGGGAAATCAATTAAAGAGCCTGGATTGTATATGGGAGCCTATCCATTTGCTAATTATAAAGACTATGCTAAAAATGCTATACATATTAAACAACTACATGATATGTATGGCAGATTAAAATTTTTAGAAAGTAAAATATCTAAGCTTTTAGGAGAAGATAAATGACTATTCAAAAACCCAAATTACCCATTAATATTAATGAAATTATGAAACAAATTCCGCATAAATATCCATTTTTATTAATTGATAGAGTTATAGATATTGAAGAAGGTAAGAAAATAATTACCAAAAAAAACGTGACTATAAATGAACCATTTTTTATGGGGCATTTTCCAGAGTGGCCTGTTATGCCAGGAGTTCTTATTGTTGAAGCTCTAGCACAAACTGCAGGGATTTTATCCATACATACACATGGTGCAAGAAAGGGTAATGAGCTATATTTTTTTGCAGCAATTAATAATGCTAGATTTAAGAAACAAGTAATACCTGGAGATACTTTGATATTTGAAGTAGAACTAATGAATACAAAAGGCGGCATGGCTAAATATAAAGGAACAGCGTCTGTAGATGGGGTTTTGGCAGCAGAAGCTGAGTTGATGATTGCAAAAAAGGAAATTTAAAATGACTTTAAAAATTCATCCAACAGCATTAGTAGATAAAAATGCAGTCTTACATGACAAAGTAGAGATTGGTGCCTATACTGTAATAGGGGCGAATGTTGAATTAGGAGAAAATACATGGGTTGGGAATCATGTAAACATAACTGGTAACACAATAATTGGTAAAAATAATAAAATTTATCATTCTGCTTCAATTGGTGAAGCGCCGCAAGATACAAAATATAAGGGTGAACCAACAAAGCTTGAAATTGGTGAAAAAAATATTATTAGAGAGTTTTGTACTCTTAATAGAGGGACTATTCAAGGTGGTGAAATAACAAAAATTGGCAATAATAATTTACTTATGGCAAGTGTACATATTGCCCATGATTGTATTGTAGGTAATAATATAATTTTTGCAAACTGTGTAGCGTTGGGCGGCCATGTTAAAGT
>CALMTA010000242.1 GCA_937872505.1 uncultured Neisseriaceae bacterium
AATTGGTACAGTGCCAATTTATCAGGCATTAGAAAAAGTAGGGGGAACTGTAAAGGATTTAACATGGGAAATAATGAGAGAAGTATTAATTGAGCAGGCAGAACAAGGGGTAGATTATTTTACCATTCATGCAGCACTTTTAAAAGAGCATATTCCTTTTACTAAAAATAGAGTGACAGGAATAGTTTCTCGAGGTGGTTCTATTATTGCTAAATGGTGTATGGAGAATAATAAACAAAATTTCTTATATACACATTTTGAGGAAATTTGCGATATTATGCGACAGTATGATGTTAGCTTATCATTAGGAGATGGTTTAAGACCAGGTTGTATTTTTGATGCTAATGATAATGCTCAATTTGCAGAACTTAAGACTCAAGGAGAATTAAATAAAATTGCTTATAAATATGATGTCCAAGTTATGAATGAAGGACCAGGTCATGTTCCTCTTAACTTGATTCAAGAAAATATGGATAAACAGTTACAATGGTGTAATGAAGCGCCTTTTTATACTCTAGGGCCTTTAGTTATGGATTTTGCAGCTGGGTATGATCATATAGCAAGTTGTATAGGGGCTGCTAATATCGCGCAGATGGGGTGCGCTATGCTATGTTATGTTACGCCCAAGGAGCATCTGGGGCTACCTAATAAGGAAGATGTTAAAATGGGACTTATAGCATATAAAATAGCAGCACACAGTGCAGATTTAGCTAAAGGTCATCCAGCAGCAATTTATCGTAATTTATTAATGTCAAAAGCTAGGTTTGATTTTAGATGGGAGGATCAATTTAATTTATCAATTGATCCATTAACCGCAAAAAAATTTCATGATGAAACATTGCCAAAAGAATCCGCAAAGGTGGCTAATTTTTGTTCTATGTGCGGTCCAAAATTTTGTTCCATGAAAATTCATCAACAAATTAAAGAAATATAATGGCTATTGCAATTTTAGGTTCAGGGCTAATGGGTCGAATAATGGCAATTAGACTCTTTGAAAATGGTTTTACAGATCTAACATTAATTGATAAAGATGATATCGATTGTAGTAAAAGTCCAGCAATGATAGCTGCGGGTATGCTTGCTTGTTTGAACGAAAGTGTTATGGGGGGCAAATTAATTTATCAATTAGGTAAAGATAGTATTAAATTATGGAGAAAATATCTTTTTAATTTAGGAGCGAGTCATTTATTAAACGATATGGGTTCCATATTAATTGCTCCTACCAAATTTAATAAAGAAATTACCCACCATTTCGCAAAAATTAATTTTAATACAGACTTAAATGTTTCATACCCCCTGCTTAATAAAACAGATTTGAAAAATTTAGAACCAGAACTTGATTTTAAAAATGCTTATTTTCTGCCTGATGAAGGTATAGTAAATGCTAAAAAAGTAATGGATACTATGCAGGAATATTTAAGGAGTAAAATTAATTGGCGTTTTAGTAGTGAAGTCACTTTTGTTAATTCACTCGGTCATATTACAGTAAAGGGGAAAAAAGAGAGCTTTGATTTAATAATTGATTGTAGAGGTTTGGGGTCAAGAGCAATTTATCCCCAATTACGAGGAGTGCGGGGAGAAATTATCAAAGTTTATGCTAAAGAAGTAAATATTACCCGAGCAGTTCGGTTATTTCATCCTAGGCATAATATTTATATTGTACCGCTTCAAGAAAATAATTATATAATTGGTGCTACAGAAATTGAGGCACTAGATTATTCTAATGTATCTATTAGAAGTGCATTAGAGCTTTTAACTTCTGCATATTATATTCATAGTGGTTTTGCTGAAGCGAGGATAATTAGTTTAGAAAGCAGCTGTCGTCCTACTTTAATAGATAATTTACCGCAAATTAAAATTGAGGATAAACTAATTGCAATTAATGGACTTTATCGTCATGGGTTTTTATTAGCACCTAGTATTGCTGAAGAGGTTTTAACCTACTTAATTTATGGTAAAAAATGTTTTTCTCAAATTTGGAATTAATCATGCAAATAATTTTAAACAATAATTTATATAATACACAAGACAAGATTACTTTAAATGAACTAGTTAAAGAATTAAAGTGTAAAAGAGATAATATTGCAGTAGCTGTAAACTTATCAGTTATTCCGCAAAGTGATTATAATGATTTTGTTTTGAATGAAAACGATAAGGTAGAAATTGTTACTGCTTTTCAAGGTGGTTAAAATGTGGAAGTTGGCAGATTCTAATCTACAAAACCGTTTTTTATTAGGTAGTGCAGGTTATCCTTCTTTACAAATCTTAAAAGAATCAATTATAAAAGCAGATATTGAAATTATTACTGTTTCGCTTACTAGAGTAAAATTTAATAGCCAAGATAATCAATTTTTTGAATTAATTTCAAGTCTTCCTTGTAAAATTTTACCAAATACTGCAGGTTGCTATAGAGCAATAGATGCAGTTAATACAGCAAAACTTGCTCGAGAAGTTTTTAAAACGAATTGGATTAAGCTAGAAGTTATTGGCGATGATTATACACTACAGCCTAATAGTTTAGAATTAATTAAAGCAACTGAAATATTAATTAATGATGGTTTTATGGTTTTTCCTTATTGTATAGATGATGTAATAGTTTGTCAAGAATTAGTTAATTTGGGATGTGAAATATTAATGCCAATGGCATCTCCCATTGGTAGCGGGCAGGGGTTATTAAATAAATTTAATTTAGCTTTATTACGAGAGAGGTTTCCGGATATTAATTTGATTATTGATGCAGGTATAGGTAAACCATCTCATGCAGCTGAAGCTATGGAAATGGGGTTTGATGGTATTTTATTAAATAGTGCTGTGAGTAATGCAATTAATCCTATTGATATGGCACTAGCTTTTAATTTAGCTATTAAAGGAGGGCGGATAGCATATGAATCTGGTTTAATGCCAGCAAAAGATTTTGCTGTTACTAGTACACCTTATTTTAATCGTCCATTTAGCGAGATAAAATTATGAAAGTAGCTTGGACTATTGCGGCAAGTGACAGTTCTTCAGGTGCCGGAATTCAGGCAGATTTAGCAACATTTGCTCATTTTAAAGTACATGGTTGTAGTATTATTACTAAAGTTACAGCGCAAAATACCAAAGAAATTACTCATTCTTATGAGTTATCTGATAAAATTTTTAATCAACAAATTAATGCTTTAAATGTAGATTTAAAAGCGCATGCTATTAAAATTAGTGTGCTTGGCAATATGCAGTTAAATAAATTAGTTGATTTTTTAAAAACTTATTCTGGTTATTTAGTTTACGATCCTATTTTTTTATCAAGTTCAAATACTATTTTAACTAATTTGCAATTAATAGAAGCTATATGTCAAAAACTTTTACCACATATTACTTTAATTACTCCCAATATTCAAGAAGTAGAACTTTTAACTAATATAAAGATAAAAAACTATAAAGATATTATTAAAGCAGCAAAAAAAATATTACAGCTAGGAGTACAAAATGTACTTATTAAGGGTGGGCATTTTATTTCTGAATATGCAAGTGATTTTTTTATAAATACACAACAAAGTTTTTGGCTTGTTAGCAAAAGACAGGTATTTTCTACTGATATACATGGTACAGGCTGTCGATTAAGTAGTGCTATAGCAGCTAATTTAGCTTTAGGAAATAATATTACTGAAGCAGTTATAATAGCTAAACGTTATTTAAATTCTGCTTTTAGGGTTTGTAATTTACCAGTTATTCAAGCTAAACAGCATTATATACCACAATTTAGTTTTAATTATAATCATAAAGATATGCCAATTATTGTTAATGATTATTCAAAAATCAATAAAAGTTTTTCACTAAAGTTTTTAGCTTGCGAATCTATTGGTTTATATCCAATAGTAGATAGCAGTATTTGGGTGGCTAGTTTAGCTAATACAGGTATAAAAACTATTCAATTGCGCATAAAAAATGCCGATATTAAGTATATAGAAGAAGAAATAATTAAAAGTATAGAAATTGCTAATTCTTATAAGATTAAAATATTTATTAATGATTATTGGGATTTAGCCATTAAACATAAAGCGTATGGTGTTCACTTAGGGCAAGAGGACTTATTATTAGCAGATATTCAAAAAATTAATATTGCTGGATTAAGGCTTGGCTTGAGTACTCATAATTATTATGAATTAGCATTGGCAATTGGATTACAGCCATCATATATTGCATTAGGTCCTATTTTTCCTACAAAAAGTAAAGTTATGCCGTTTTTAGCTCAAGGTTTAAATAAATTAATGGAGTGGCAGCAAATGCTTGATAATAAATGCCAATTAGTAGCAATTGGAGGAATCAATATTAATAATATTAAAGAGATTATAAATTTAGGTATTAAAAATATTGCATTAATTTCCGCTATTACTAATGCTAAAAATCCACTATTTATGACAAAAAATTTATTAAAAAAATTAAATAATTATGAATAATTATTCGCGTTATATTAGGCAAAATAATATTATTGGCAGTCATGGTCAGGATGCTTTAGCAAATACAAAGTTATTGTGCATTGGTTGTGGCGGGGTTGGGGGTTTTTTTAGTAGATTTTTGGTAGGGGGTGGGGGTGGGTTGGTTTATTTTGTGGGGGGGGGAGCCGAGGGGTTTGAATCTCCCAATCGGCTGATCTCCAGGCGTGTACCTTCGATCAACTTTTTCCCGCGCACGAGACATTCCCAGATTGCCCCCGCCTCATCCTGTTGGCGCAGGAGGAAGACTTCGACCGCGCCGCCTGTGCTCTTGCGTCCGTGGAGACGGGCAGGAATCACGCGGCTGTCGTTGCCCACCAACAGATCACCCGAACGCAGATAGTTGGGGATATCAC
>CALMTA010000243.1 GCA_937872505.1 uncultured Neisseriaceae bacterium
CCAAATTTCGTATTTTCAAGTATTTCTATAATTATTCTTGGTTTATTTTCTTATTTTTTAGCATCAATTTCGCTAGAAATTTTTTTAACTCATAAAAATAGTTCCAATGTTTCTACTATAGTAAATGCTTCCTTTGGTCGTTTTGGGGTAGTATTATCCGGCATAATAAATTGTGTTTTAATGTATGCTCTGCTTTCAATTTATATGACTGGAGGGGCAGATGTTTTAAGTAAAACAGTTTTGCCATTAATTGGAATAAAAGCAACTGATAAAGTTTCATTATTAATATTTTTAATTCTATTTTTACCGATTTTTCTTAAAGGGGTGGAAATAGTAGTTAAATCAAATAAAATCATATTTTATGTTAAATTATTTAGTTTTTTAGTGGCAATATTTGTTGGTTTGAAATTTTTTTCTACTGAACTCTTAAATATTTCAAGACAGCAGGCTCCTTATATTTTAAAAGCATTACCTATATTTATTGGAGCATTATGGTTTCATTTCTCAATTCCTGTTATTGCTAAGATTAATGATTATAATCGAATTCAATGCAGGAGAGCATTTTTTATTGGTATTTTGATTCCTGTAGTACTTTACATAATGTGGGTAGGAATTATGTTAAGTTTAGTTCCAAGAGATGGTTTTTATAATTCCTTTTTCTATTTATTAAAGAATAAAGAATCAGTAGGATTTATGCTTAATTTAGCTATTCATAACAATCCGCAGCTACCAGTTATTATGAAATTTTCTTTAACATTATTTTCAAATGTTGCATTATTAACATCATTTCTTGTAGTGGGTATTTCAACTTATGATTACATTCGTGATACCTTAAAAATTGAGCAAAATAAATTAGGAGTTTTTATAACATTAGTAATAACTATGGCCCCACCAGCTTTTTTTGCTTTATTTTTTCCTAATGGTTTCGTGTTCATTTTACAGCAAGCAGTAATTTTATTATTAATGACTAATATTTTGGTATTATCGTGTTGTTTGAAAGAATATGATAAATTAGAAGTTAAACCTAACAGAAGTTTTATTTGGTTTATTTTGTTTTGTGTGATTTTTTTAATATTAGTTCAATTATTAGATAATTTTAATTTATTGCCATCATTTGGCACTATCCTTTAAAAATTTTTATGATAAAATTTTCTTTAACTAAACAAGTAAGAAAGTTATACCAGCCAAAACGTGCTGATTTTAAAAAATGGCTTACCCTTTCATTAATTAAACATTACAAAATTGTCTATATTGATGTTATAATTGTCTCAAATAAAATATCACAAGAGTTAAACAGTAAATATCGCAATAAAAATTATCCGACAAATGTTATTTCTTTAGAATATGAACAAACTAGGAAAGATTTTGATATTTTAAATGGAGAGTTGATTTTATGTGATGATATTATTGTAGAAGAAGCAACTCAACAGAATATATCAATATTAGAACATTATGCTCATATGGTAGTTCATGGAGTGCTTCATTTACAAGGATTAGACCATATAGATGAACAAGATGCTGAAAAAATGGAAGATTTAGAAACAATAATTATGCAAAAATTAGGTTTTTCTGATCCTTATAGGAGAAAAAAATTATGAAAGATTTGCTAAATAATTTGTTTAAAACAGAAATTAAAGACAAAGCTGAATTAATAGCTATTATGCGTAGAGGGGTAGATGCTGGTGTCATAGATTTTGAGAGTATGTTAATTATTGAAGCTGTATTACAGATTAGCAAGTTACAGGTAAGAGATATTATGATTCCTCGGCTGCAGATGGATGTATTAGATATTAATGATGATATTAGGGCAATTGCAACTAAAATTATTACTACGGGTCACTCACGTTTTCCTATAATTGATAAAGAGATTAGTAATGTTATAGGCATATTCCACAGTAAAGATTTAATAAGATATTTTTTAGAAGAAGAGAATTTTAATCTTAAAGAGTATTTACGCCAAGCTTATTTTGTTCCAGAAATTAAAAAACTTGATGCTTTGATGTATGAGATGAGATTAAGGCATTCTCATTTAGCCATTGTTGTTGATGAATTTACTAATGTAGTGGGCATAATTACTTTAGAAATGATTGTAGAGCAAATAATTGGTGAAATTGAGGATGAATATGATGCTGTAGATGATGAGCAAGAAATAATAAAATTAAGTGAGCATGTTTATAGAATTAAGGGACAGTGTAAATTGCATCAATTAAATAATAAGTTAAATCTTAATTGGATAGATGAGAGAATAGAGACTGTTGGAGGATTTTTAATAAAATTTTTAGGTAGAATTCCTGTTAATAATGAAGTTTTAGATATGGGAGGTATTAAAGTAGAAATTATAAATGCTGATAGTCGTAGAATTAAACTTCTTATTATAACTGTATTAAAATGAAAATAATTAATATAGAATATATAATCTTAATAATGGCAGGAGTCATTTGTATTTTAGCATTTGCACCCTTCAACCAATCTTTGGTGATTATAGTTTCTTTAATGTTATTAATTTCTATTATAAATAACAAACCACGAACAATTAGAAAATTTCATATTTTTAAATATGGATATTTTTATGGCCTGCCTTATTTTATCACCCAATTATATTGGGTATTTCCTTCTTTGTATGAGGTAATTCAGGCAGGTTTTTTTGTGTCTATTATTGCATGGGTTTTATTTTCTGCTTTTTTAGCTCTTTATATTGCTCTAACTGTTGTTATATACACTAAAATTAAATTAAAATCTGATCTAATTAATTTGCTATTTTTATTCCCGAGCATTTGGGTATTACTTGAATGGCTACGTGGATGGCTACTAACAGGGTTTTCTTGGTGTGATTTAAGTTATACGCAAGTTAATAACGAGTTTTTAAGGGGTTTTTTTCCGCTTTTAGGTAATTATGGTGTATCTTGGATAGTTTTGAGTATTGCAGGGGCGTTATACTTGATATTTAAGCGATTTAGTATACAAGATTATAAAACATCTACAATTAATATTTTAGTTTCTCTGGTTTATGTTATATTAGCCTTATTCATTGGTTTTAAATTAAAAGATATTCAATATACAAAACCAATTCATAAACCAATTAGCGTAGCTTTAATACAGGGTAATATTGCAGAAGGTGCAAAGTGGCGTTCAGAAGATGCCTTACCTATTTATGCTAATAAGATTGCACAAACAAGTGCCGATTTAATTTTTATTCCTGAGACAGCAATTGAAGCAGCTGAATTTTTACCTAGTGGTTATTTAAATTTGATAGAAAACTATGCTAAAGCAAATAAAGCAAATTTAATAATTGGTACCATAAAGTATATTAGTAAAGATTTTTTTAATTATGTAAATGCAGTAGAGGTTTTAACTGATCCTAAAAAACCTTATTATGCAAAATATCATCTAGTGCCTTATGGAGAATACATTCCATCATTTATTAAACCAATTTTAAGTAAACTTTATCAAAAAATAGATTTACCAATGGTAGGCTTTAGCTCTGGAGCAAAGAATCAAGAACCTATAGCTGTAGCTAATCAAAAGCTAGCTTTTAATATTTGTTATGAAAATGGATTTAGTAGTGAATTAATTGCAACTGCTAGAAAGTCGTCTATAATGGTTAATTTAAGTGATATGGTATGGTATGGAACATCAATCGCTAAGGATGAGCATTTACAGTTATCTCAAGCAAGAGCATTAGAAAATCAGCGCTATTTTATTCAAGTTACTAATACAGGGATAACGGCGATAATTAGACCAAATGGAACTATCCAATCAATACTGCCAGTTTTTCAGCAATTGGTATTAAAAGATAATGTACAGGGAATGCATGGCAGCACCCCTTATGAAATTTACGGCAACTATTTAATTATTACGCTTTGCATGATAATTGTTGGGATTATAGTACTTATATATTATATAAATAAATTATTTAAAAAAATTGTTGACTA
Organism: uncultured Neisseriaceae bacterium; assembly: GCA_937872505.1. Lineage (GTDB taxonomy): Bacteria > Pseudomonadota > Gammaproteobacteria > Burkholderiales > UBA11063 > Aquella. Next base: position 3,933 of record CALMTA010000243.1, read on the forward strand.
ATATTTTAATAACCTAGTTGTCTATTTTTATTTAAACATATATAGTTGTATTCTAATTCTGCTATTGTGCCACTACCAAACTTTAACCATTTAATGCTGCTATTATTACTATAATCAATTTTCTCTATTTGACTGCCTAATTCATTAAAAATAGAAACATTACTTAGAATATATTGCTTATTATTACAATCCATCAGCCAATCAGATAATATATATTTATAATGAACTTGATTATTTAAATATTGAAATTGAGAAGTATCTTTTACAGTTTTACGTTCTTGAAAAGAATAAACCTGAGGTGAAGCAGATTTAATACTATCATTATTAACTTCAATAATTAATTGACCATCATTAGTGGTGCCAACATAACGCCAATTTTCACCTTTACCACCAGGGAGTTGAGCTTGAGGAACTGTGGGTAATGGTCCTGTATTAAAACTAGAGCAACCTACCAAACCTATTAATAGTAAATAGTAAATATTATTTCTCATTATTTTCGCCAATCTTTTCTAAAAATGAATTTGAATGAAGTCCTATGAAAAAAGATGCCACTAGAGGCATCTTTATATGTGGTAATCATTATTCATTATAAAAAATGATTTATTTTTTCTTTTTGCTAACTGCTTCTTTTAATGCTTTTCCAGCTTTAAATTTTGGGGTGGTAGTTGCAGCAATCTTGATTTCTTTACCAGTTTTAGGATTGCGGCCAACACGAGCTGCGCGCTTAGCTGTTGAAAAAGAACCAAAACCAATTAAAGTAACAACATCACCACCTTTTAAAGCATGAGTTACTGCTCCAATGAATGCATCAATTGCGTCGCCAGCTTTAACTTTAGAAATGTCTGCTTTATCGGCGATAGCTTCGATTAATTGAGATTTGTTCATAATAAACTCCAAATAAAGTTGGTTAATTTTTTAATGTTACACAGGCATTGTTATACCAAACTGTTTCTCCTTATGTCAATGATTTTTATTAGATTTTATTACACTTTTGCTAATATTTTTTATAACTTATTGAATTAACTTAATAATTTTTTTAAAATATTTTATTGAAATTCCTTTAAAAATTAAGGAATTATAGGAAATTTCCATTTGTATTTAACACTATATAAGCGTAATAGAATCATTAATAAGGCAGCGATTACACTTGCAAAATAATGAATAACTGAAAAATTGATTAAAGTTAAGTAGCATATTGCACCAAGAAATGCGACGGTTATATATAATTCTTGTGAGAATACTAGAGGTATTCTATTAGAAATAATATCAGCAATTATGCCACCGCCAATAGCAGTCCAAACCCCCATTAATATAGCAGTAATATCATTTTGCCCCATAACTAACGATTTTTCTACGCCAGCTAAACTAAATGCAGCCAAACCCATTGCGTCTGTTACTATAAGTAGGGTGTGAATTTTTATTCGTCCAATAAACTGTTTTTCAAAATATATTATAATAAAACTTAAAGAGCCAATTATTAGGGTTATCCAAATATAGAATTGATCTTTTATCCAAAAAACTGTGGTGCCAAGTATAATATCACGAATAGTTCCTCCAGCGTTAGAAGTAAGAAATGCTAATAAAATAGCACCAGTAATATCCATTTTTGATTCTATAGCTCTTAAAGCGCCACTAATGCTTGAAGTAATAACCCCACAAATCATAAATATATAGAGTAGGTAGTTTATTTCATATATGTGATGAATCATTGAGTTTTCCTTTACTTTTATAATATGAGATAGAATTATTAAGAATTATTTTTAAGAGTATGATCAATAATTTTTATTATTGAATTTTTAACTTCACTACTTATTTGAGTTGGATATTTTTTAGCTAATTTTGCATAATTAATATTTGATACTTGTTTTATTATATTTTGTAGCAATTGAATGTTGTTTTTTATATAGTTTAAATTATCACATATTGCAAAAATCTTTATAATTTTAAATAATGAATTATAACGCTCAGTTTTTCTCATATAATCAATTTTTTTAATTAAAGTAAAAACTTGCAGAGTTTTCAAATTATTAAATTTAGATATTTGAAAATAGACAGTGCAAAGTAGTAATATTAAATCTTTAGTTTTTTTATCTAATCCAGTATCCATAATAATTTTTTTTATATCTGTTGTTTTTTCTTTAGGGAGGCTTATCCACATATAATAGAAGATTATACTGAATTTTTCTGATATTGTTAATTGATCTATAATTGCAAAAGATAACGCTTTTGATAACTGCTCTGTTAAATTGCTATTACTAAAAAGAAAATTTAATTCAGGGGTTATATATTTTAAGGCTTTAATATCATATAATATTTTAAAAAAGCGTAGAGATTTAGTAGTTGCAATTACTTTATAGCACTCTAGCCAGATTCTGTCTTTGCTAATGCTAGTAAGTTCATTATTATTTACAATTTTTTTCATTAAATCTAGAGTTTCTTTTGCAATAATAAAATTGAAACGTGCAGCAAATCTTGCCACTCGAAAAACTCTTAAAGGGTCTTCAATAAAAGCATCAGAAATATGACGAATTAGCTTTTTATTTAAGTCATTAATGCCACCAAAAGGGTCTATTAAGTTGCCAGCTTCATCTTCAGCTATAGCATTTATAGTAATATCGCGACGTTTTAAATCATCTTCTAAGCTAACATTTTTTGAAGCAATAAAGCTAAAACCCGTATGACCGGGGTTAGTTTTTTTTTCCAAGCGAGCTAAGGCATATTCTTCCTTTGTAATTGGGTGCAAATAAACAGGGAAATCTTTGCCTACGGGTTTAAATTTTAATTTAAGCATATCCTCATGAGTAGCACCTACTACTACGTAATCATTATCTAAAGATTTTATTCCTAATAATTTGTCTCGAACACAACCACCAACTTTATATATTTTCATTTTAAGGTTTCCCTGTTTTGAAAAAGTTGGAAAATCTAAAATATTTATGTGTATTAGGTAAATTATTTATATAATTTAGTAAATTTAACGAGGTATTATCTTTATTTAATTTATGGTCATAAATTGATTTATTACTAAGAACTTTTTGTACATAATCTTTAGTACCATTAATAGGTATTAACTCAATTTGAATTTTATTGTCTAGTTTATAGAGATTATCTTTCCATCGTTTTGCTCGACTGGGTCCAGCATTATAAGCAGCAGTTGAATAAATTAAGTTTCCTGAAAATTTATTATATAAATTACCAAGGTACCATGTACCAAATTTAATATTACAAGCGGCAGTTGTTCTATAACAATTTGCAAATCCAGCTCTTTGCATAATATGATTAGCAGTTTGCGGCATTAATTGCATTAAACCCACACCGCCATCAGTTGCAATTACATCTTTATTAAATCTACTCTCTTGCCTACTGATAGCAAAGGCATATGTTGGATCAATTTTATTTAAATGACTATATTCATCAAATAAATTAGCAAAAGGAGTAGGGAAGCTAAAATCAATATAACGAATGCTAATTTTATTAGAAGCAAAAATACTAAGGTCATAGAATTGATTTCTATATGCCATATTGCTCATGGAAAGCAATTCAGATTCCGAAGCTTGTTTAGCAATAGAATACCATTCATAAGTTGCTAAATTAATCAAACTTCTGCTGTCATTATTGACACCTAATTTATATAAATTTAATATAGAAATAACTTCATTGGAAAATGCGTTAGGCTTTAATTCAGAAATTTTGCTAGGTAATGTTTTAAAAACAACTTTTTCATCAAGTTCAGCTTTTGCTAGCATTGAATAATAAGAGTAATCATTAGGAATTTTTTCTAATAGATTATGAGCTTGCTCTGTTTTATTAATGCTATCAAAAGCTTTAGCTTGCCAATATAACCAAACATTTTTATTTTTTAATTCATTAGGCATTTGTTCGATACTTTGAATAACCATTTCCCAATCCATAAAATAGAGAAAGGTTTTTGTGCGCCATTCAAACTCATCATTGCTAAAATACTTATAATCTGTAAGGGAAAATAATTCTTTAGCTTTTAAAAAATTAAATTTTAAAGCAAATTGATAAGCTAAATAGTTTTTAAGAAAATTTTCGGTTATAGGATCAAGTTTTACTTCATTTAATTTATTTAGTGCTTTATTAGGGTCAATTTTAGAAGCTTTTATAATATAATTAGCTATAGCATATCTGTTTGTTTTTACATCATTTCTGTTATATTCAAGATCAAGATATTTAGTGTATTGATTAAATAAATTGCTTTGATTATTGGTTAATAAATTAAATAACATTATGTTTTTTTGAATATCAGTAATTTTTTTGTTTTTAGCTAATATTAATAATAAGTTTGAACACCAAGTAGTAGGATTATTAGTAATTAAATAATTAATATTTGAAAGAATAGGATTATTATTAAATAACATAATATTAGAAACATCCAGACCACATGTTTCATTTACTGATGCTGAAGAGGGGAATAACTTATAATAAGTATTTTGGTATTCTTTGTATCTTTTAAATTGGAAATAAAATATTAATAATTGATGAATTAAATCGTTTCGCATAAAACTATTAGGAGCATACTGAATAAATGATTGTGCGTTAGATGGCTTATTAAGCATTAATTGTGCTTTTGCATTTAAATAGTTAATAACTAAATTATTTTTATTGTTAAAATATAGCTGTTCTAACTTAGTAAATTCACCAGAGTTAAAAAAATTATCTGCCTTTACTATATTATCCATGGTTGCAAAAGCAAATTTGTATAATAAGAAAATATAAATAAATAATATTTTTTTAAACATAAATTATTCTTTATTTAAAATATTAATCTATATATTGCCATATTTTATATATTAATTAAGGTTTAATTATAACTTATTTACTTCTTTTTTGAATAGAAATTTTTGAACAGTCACTCTTTAAAAAATATTATAAAATAAAAATATTCATGGTTAAAAACCATTGATAATATTACTACCTTTAAATGCAATAATAGCAATGACATTTACAGATAGATATGATTAGAACTAAGCATATTTATTAATATTTATAATTATCATCAAGTGACCTTATAGAATATTCAGCAATTTTTCCCTTTCCTTCTGTACTTCTCTTTTTTAAGGAAAAACTATTGAGAATGGATAAGCTTGGATGTTTTTATGATTTAGGGTTTTGCTTAACCGTAAATATTTCACGAAAAATTATTTGCTATTTTTCTAGTTATACTTTGGGAGCCTTTTATTTTCAAAAAACATTTTAGCTGTCACTCAATTAAGGTACAATTACCCTGTTATAAAACAAAATTTATGGGCAAAGTTTAAATGTGATCCTTGAAGAAGTCGAATTACATTCTAATCCCCCGCGGACATCATTATATGTTTGAGTATAAATTGCTGTAGTAAAGTTATTTAGATAATTAACATATTTAGTATGATTAATTGGACCCAAATTACAAGTTTGGCTAGCTTGAGTACCAAGCGGGTTAGTATTTGTAAGGCATGCACCAGTTGTTAAACAATAATTACTCATAGCACTAAAGCCTGCTCCCAAGCCAGGTTGAATGCTAGGCGCTGTAGATGGTGTTAATAAATTAGATGTTGTGTAAGGGCAAGTATACATAATTACTGGGGTTGACCAATTTGCGGCATAATTTGTGCTATTTCTTGCTATACCTAAAGCTCCCCAGCCTGGATAATTGTTAACTATTGTTGCTGGAGCTGCACAACCAATTACTTGATTTGATGAAGGATTAGTAATCTGTAAAT
>CALMTA010000244.1 GCA_937872505.1 uncultured Neisseriaceae bacterium
AATAATAATATTCATGAATGTACAGCATTATTTTTAAATAGAGTTGGGTATTCTGAAAACGTAATGCCAAGTGCGAGGTATGCACGTTTATTACACTTAGGAGCAAGATATCACGGTTTACCTCAAGATATAACTAAATATTATAAAAGCTTGCAAAAGCAAGGAAGTAAATTTACATTATATTTGCGTTTTTTATTGCCATTAGCTTGGAAGCTAAACCCTATTATTGGTAGAAAAACTTCTTTTTATGGAGTTTTGCTTGGATTACCAACTTTAGTATTGGTTTTTATTGTAATATTAATTTATTTATTTATTAAGTAATAAAAATGAATCCAATAAGGTGATTCTGGGAAATCTAAAAATTGAATAAAATACAGAATAATCAAATATATCCTTCAATAGTTAATAAAATAAGAAAAAAGATTGGATACAGAATATTTATTTGCATATTTTTAATATTATTATTTATTAGTAGCATAGCAATATATTACTTTAAAGAAAGTTTTGTGCAACTAGAAAAAAATTTAGATTTGGAATGCATTACTCTTGAAGATTTTATAATTAGTCAAGTCCTTGTACCAAATGATCAAGCTATTCAAATGCAATTAAATAAGTTTAACAAAGAAAATAAGTCAAGAAAATTGGAATGGATTAAGAGCCCATCAAATATAAAAAAAGGATTAAAAATTGAGACGCCAGTTTCATGGGTTTATTATTACCCATTGAGAATAATTGATAATGAGAATTTCGGTTATTTTAAATTAAAAGGTTCATTTTTAGATAGTAAATACATTTATTATAAGTTATTATTAAGCGTTATTATCTTGTTTATGTTCTCAATATTAATAACAGTTTTACTTTATCCAATGAGTGCAAGTATCCCAAGATATTTATTTATAGAGCCTATCGTTAATTTGCTTAATACTTTAAAGTCTGCTAACTTAAATCAAAAGATGTCAATTAATACAACATATTTAACTCAGGAAATTTATGAAATTAAGCTTAAAATAAAAGAGTTAATACAAATTAGAGAGGATTATACTAAAGAAAGGATTACATCTAAAATAGCTGCTCAAGTAGCACATGACCTCAATAATCCAATCAATGGTATTAGAATGATAATGCCTAAAATAAAATCTACTTTAATCAATACACCAGAAATGAAACTATTGGAAACATATGTAAATCAAATCAGTCTCATTGCCTCTGATGTTTTAAATTCTTTCCGCAGAAATACTTCAGATGTTAATATAACTGATAATAGTAATTTAACTCAATGGTTTCTCTTAGAAGATATGATTAATAATATTCTTGCAAATAATAAACAATGGAAATGTAATATAGACTTTTTGAATAATGAATATTCATGGGTTAACCTAGTTCCTATTAAACTACAAAGGGCATTAACAAATCTATTAAATAATGCTTATGAAAGCCTTAGCAACCCTGTAAAAAATATTACAATTAAAATTACTTTAAAAGATACTATAATTGAATTAATAATAGAAGATACCGGATGTGGTATTCCTGAAGATCAAATAGCAAATGTTTTACAAGGTAAAAGCTTAAAACATATAGGAAAAGGTCTAGGGCTTTCGTCTGCTGTAGAATATTTTAAAGAAATTGGTGGTAGTTTGACTATAGAATCAAAGCAAAATATTGGTACAAAAGTAATAATCACAATTCCTCAATCAATACCATCTTGGTTTACAAATAAAATTCAGTATACTGAAGATACTATATTTATGGTACTCGAAGACTCTATTAGCAATATTTCTTATTGGCAAAAATTACTTATTATTACTGATAATAAAAAACTTTATTTTGCAGAAGTTAGCTCATTTAAAGAGTCAATTGAAAATAATACATTAAAAAACGTAATACTTATTACTAATTATACTTTATATAAAAAAGCATTAGAAGAAAATATAACAAGTATTAGTAATGTTCCTAGCATTTTTATTGTTTATGATGATATTAATCAATGTGAAGCACAAAGTACAATTAAAAATAGTAATTTTAGATTAATACCGCACTCACTTTTAGAAAAAATTATTTTAGAAGAATTATATATGACATAAATGGCAAATATTTTAAATATAAAAACCTAAGATATATTTCAAAAAATTCTAATGATTTTTTTTAATACATTAATAGCTCCATATAAAACTGTATTTAACCAGCAAAAAAATAATGGCAAAATAACAAAAAAAATTAAAAGAACTATACTACTCTTTATAGAAAATTTATAAGCTAATTTTCCCCATCTTTGATTATAGAAAGTAGCTAATAAAATAATATTACCAAAAATTAATCCAAAAGCATTACTGTTTAATTCATAACTCACTGAATGCATTACTTTGTCATCAATCAATACTATTAATTTAGTAAACCACCAATTGTTTTTATCCAAGGAAATTAATATCTGCATTACTATGTATAAAACCATATTTATTAATAATATAATAATAGCTACTATAACCGGAAGATTAAGTTGTAACAATTCAAAACCATAAGGATTTTGTGAAGGACGCCAATATTTTATTAACACAAAAATAAATATTATTAATACTCCCACCTTGCCAATATATTCATTCCGTACCTCTTTAATTACATTATTTGTACGTGAAGCGATGTTTTTAAGATTTTCTTTTCTAAAATTATTAAATTTAGTAAATTTTTTCCTAAGCAGACGTAAGAAATTGCAAAGTTTATTCATTAGATGACCTTCAAAAATCAAAAATTTAAATATTAGATTTAAAATTTAGTTTAGTTTTAGTCGAATAACAAATATTTATTCACTAAAATACTTTAAAGTTTTATTATTGTTTTAATAAGGATTTTAGAGTGGTGCCGATAGTGAGACTCGAACTCACACAACCTACGGTTACCACCCCCTCAAGATGGCGTGTCTACCAGTTCCACCATATCGGCACAAATATTATTCAGGAATTTGGTTAGGTTGCGGTTTAGTTGAATTAGAATTTGGCATAACATTACTAGTAGTAGCTTTTACTAAGCCTTTATCATTAGATGTATTTGCTTTATTTTCTATTGGAGTAGCAATAACTTTATTTTTCTGTGTAAAATTTTCCATAACGCCTGCTCCGCCTATTTCTCCACCTCTTGAAAATAATACTAGTGTAAATGTTGTAACAAAAAATACAATTGCGATTATTGCTGTCATATGACTTAAAAAATTTGCTGACCCGCTAGCTCCAAATAATGAACCAGATCCTCCGCCAGAACCAAAAGTTGCACCAGCATCAGCTCCTTTACCATGTTGTAATAAAACTAGTACAACCATTATAATAGCTGACATAATCTGCACAACCCAAAGAATATTTTTAATTATTTCCATATCAAAATTCTTTCATAACGGCATTATTTATTTTATCTACTCAAATTTTATAACTACAAATTGATGTAAAATCTGGAATTAATAAAGAAGCACCCCCTACTAAAACCCCGTCAACTTGTGGTAAATTCAAGATTTCTTTAGCGTTTATTTTAGATACGCTACCACCATACAAGGCGGTTATTTTAGCATGTGGCAGATATTTTTGCACAAAAGCATTAATAAAATTTATAACCTCAACAATTTCTTCAGTAGAAGGAACTACACCTGAACCAATTGCCCATATTGGTTCATACGCTATAACTAATTTAATTTCTTCTTTTGCTATAACATTAGTTTTTGTTAAAAGTTCAAGTTGATTAAGTAAAAAATCTTTATAGTTTTTACTTTTACGTACTGATATGCTTTCTCCAATGCAATAAATTGGAGTTATTTTATTATTGATAGCATTATTAACTTTTTTAATTAAAATATCTTCATCTTCATTAAAATATATTCTACGTTCCGAATGACCAACAATTGCATAATCTATTCCCAAATCTTTTAACATTGCCCCGCTAACTTCACCGGTATATGCACCTACATTATCAAATTTACTAATATCTTGGCTACATAGCTTAAAGCCTGCATCAATCTCTAAACATTTAACTAAGCCTAGATAAACATTAGGTAAGGCAAAAACTACATTATTAGCATTCGTAGTAGTATTTTGTAAATATGTTCTTAAATCTTCTTCTATTTTTGTAAAAGATCCGTTCATCTTCCAATTTGCAACTATTAATTTTGCCATTTATTTATTTTATCCTTAAAATCTATTTTTACCGTTATTGTAGCAAATAGTATTTGCTACTGATTAATTTAATTAGAGATAATATGTTAAAATTACTTCTTTATTAATAGAAAAAGAAGGTTTTACTAAATTTAAATGTATAATAAATGCACTCAACAAATTAAAAGTTTCGTTTTGCGTCAAGGTAAAATTACCCAAAGCCAAAAAAAAGCTGTTTATAATTTAATGCCCAAATATGGTATTGAGTTTCAAGAACAAATGCTTGATTTGAATAAAATATTTAAGCGAGATAATCCTAAAATTATTGAAATTGGTTTTGGTATGGGGCATGCAACTTGGCAAATTGCAATGAATAACCCTAATAATGATTATTTAGGTATTGAAGTCCATACTCCAGGGGTGGGTTCTTTATTAATACAGATTGAACAATGCAATATAACTAATTTAAAATTAATTAGGCATGATGCTTTATCTGTTTTTAAAAATATGATTGCTGATAATTCAATTTCTGGTATTTATATTTTTTTCCCAGATCCATGGCCAAAAAAAAGACATCATAAGCGAAGAATAATTCAAACTGAATTTGTAGATTTATTATGTGATAAATTAATTAAAGGAGGTTTTATTCATTTAGCTACTGACTGGGAAGATTATGCACATTGGATACTTAACAAATTAACTAATAGCTCAAAATTAGTTAATAAAGAAAAATCTCAAGGGTTTATCCAAAAACCAGACTATCGTCCTTTAACTAAATTTGAAGAGCGTGGTATAAACTTAGGGCATAATGTCTGGGACTTAATATTTACCAAAATTTAATGGCCATATAAATGTTTAATCCTAGTTTGAATGATGTTCGTAATTTCTTTTTTGATATATATGCTAAATCTTTATTAAAACAACCTTTAGCCGAATTAGAAAAAATTGCTTATAAAATTATTCTTGAACATCCTGAATATCATTATATATTAGAGAACAGAGAGAAATACATACAGTTCCAATGGCTTCCAGAGATAGGAGAAATAAATCCATTCCTCCATCTTAGTATGCACCTATCGATAATTGAACAATTATCGATTAATCAACCTACGGGAATTATTGACCTTTATGATAAATTATTAATTAAGTCTAAGCCTCATCATGCTCAACATGAATTAATGGATTGTTTAGGAGAAATGCTCTGGCAAGCTGAAAGAAATAAAACATTACCGGATATTAATTTATATTTAACCTGCATTAAAAAAAAATTGGAAAAATAAATGTTTATTTATGATTCTCACTGTCATCTTGAGTATATTTCTAATTTGAAAGAACATAATATTTGTGCTTTAATACCAGCAATAACTCTAAAAGAAACTAGTGAATTAAATAATATTCGTAACAATTATGGTGCATATAAAATTGGTTTTGGTCTCCACCCATGGTATATTGAAAGTTATTCTGATATTGAAATATTTAAAAAAGATCTTATTGATGCTATAAATAAATATAAGCCAGATTTTATTGGTGAAATAGGTCTTGATTACTTAAAACCAAATCAAGATAAGCAAAAAGAATATTTTATTTGTCAATTATCAATTGCTAGAAAATTTAATTTACCTGTAGTTGTTCATTGTGTACATGCGTATAATGATATAATCACTATCTTAAAAAAATATAAAATTGCTAAAGGGATAATTCATGCATTTAATGCAAATTCTAAAATTGCGAAACAATTAACTGATCTGGGTTTAATTCTTGGTATTGGTGGTCTCATAGCAAAAAATACTCAAATTAATCAATACGTTAACTCTATAGCCCTGAATAAAATTGCATTAGAAAGTGATGCGCCTTTTATGGCTGCTTTTAATAAAAAAGTATCTAGAGTAGAAGATTTATTTTTATATGCACAAATTGTAGCTAATAAATATAATATTAGTTTAATAGATTTAATTAATCAATCTAATACAAATATAAATAGTTTATTTATTAAAAGAAATTAATATAATGAGTAAAATAGAAAAAATAATTAAAAATAAAAAATCTCCTCGACATTTAGCTAGAAGTATTGCTGTTCAAGGATTATATTATTTTAAATTAAATTATAGCCCTGTAATTGAAATTGAACGTTATTTAAGCAGTAATGGACACCCTCTTTATCTTAAGGCTGATCAAGAATTATTGCATTTTTTATTAGAACAAAGTGTTAATCAATTTGATAAAATGTTAAATATGTATACAAGCTTTCTAAATACTCGTAAGTTGTCAGAGATTAATTTACTTGAACAAATAATTTTAGTAATTGCTGCAGTTGAATTAATAAATAATATAACTGTCCCTGCAACAGTTATTATTAATGAATCCGTAGAGCTTGCTAAACTTTATGGAGCTGAAGATTCTTATAAATTTATTAATGGTTTAGTTGATAAACTTGCAAAACAAATTAGAAATAATGAAATGAAAAATCGTATTCTTACATAACTATTGTTTTAATAGAATCAAAATATTATGCAAATTAATCAAAGCATTATTGATGAAATTATTTCTCGAGCTGATATAATTGATGTAGTTAGCAAGAATATTAAACTGAAACGTTCAGGGCAAAACTATTTAGCCTGCTGTCCTTTTCACAAAGAAAAAACCCCCTCATTTTCTGTTAATAGCGTTAAACAATTTTTTCATTGTTTTGGCTGTGAAGAATCAGGGGATGTAATTTCATTTGTAATGAAATTCAACGGTGTAGATTTTATTGATGCTATCAAAATTCTAGCTGATACTTATGGAGTTCATATTCCAGAATCTAATGAAATTTTTACTCCAAAACAGTTGCAGCAAAAAAAAGAACATAAAGCCACTCTTAAAGATACTATCAATAAAACAGTTCAGTTTTTTCGCAATAATCTTGTAAACTCTAATATAGCTAAAGACTATTTACTTAATAGAGGTTTAACTAATGAAGTAATTAATCAATTTCTTATCGGTTTTGCACCTAATGATTTTAACTTACTAGAAAAATTATTTCCTGATTATGCTAAAAACCCATTTTTAATAGATAGCGGGCTAGTAATTAAAAATGAAGCTAATAAAATTTATGATAGATTTAGGGGGCGCATTATCTTCCCTATTCGTAATACAAAAGGTGATGTAATTGCTTTTGGCGGTAGAGTTATTAATAATAGTGAACCTAAATATCTTAACTCCCCTGAAACAGTTTTATTTAATAAATCTCAAGAATTATATGGTTTATTTGAAGGGCAAAAATCCATTCGTAGTAAAAATCAAGTAATAATAGTTGAAGGATATATGGATGTAATTGCTCTAAATCAATTTGGTATTAATAATGTAGTAGCAACAATGGGTACTGCTATTACTGATGAGCATATTAAAAAGCTATTTCGTTTATGTGATAATATTTACTATGCTTTTGATGGCGATAACGCAGGTCGTAAAGCTGCATGGCGGGCATTAGAACGTTCAATAGCTAATATCACTGACACTAAAGCTAGTTATTTTTTATTTTTTCCAAAAGAACATGATCCTGACAGCTTTATCCGAAATAAAGGAGCTAATGAATTTATAAATCAATTAAATAATAATTCAGTTCCTCTCTCTAGTTTTTTATTAAATCAACTATCTTCTGAAGTTAATATTAATACTGAAGAGGGAAAAGCAAGGCTTATTAGCTTAGCAAAACCATTTTTAGAACAAACAAAAGCAATAGCTTTACAAGTAATACTTAAAAAGCAATTAGCTAAAATCGTCGAACTTGAAACTAATGTCTTAGAAAGTATTTTAAATAACCGCTCTCGTTATGCTTTTTATAATAACCAATGGAAGAATAACTCTCAACTACCGGTAAAAGAAAACATTATTAAAATTAATCTAGTGGAAATAATTATACGCCACGCACTCCATAATATATCCTGGGTTATTAAGTATAAATTACCAGAAAATATTAATTTTCATTCTCAAGAAATTCAAGAACTTGCTTTAATTATAGATTTTATCCATAATAACTATAATATTAATGATAATATAGAGCTTATTAAAATTACAGAATATGTTAATAGCCATACTCTAGACCTGGAAAACATTTATAATAATAACAATATAATTAATTTAACTGAAGAGGAATTTCGGCAAACATTAGATAATTTATTTGGCTTATCAGCTCGTAAAGTCGTTAAAATACCTAAAATACCTATGAAGGAACAATCTAATGAGTAAATTACTTTTGATTCCTAAAAATGCGACTCAATTTTTTATTAATGGCCCAACCGGTAAATTAGACTGTTTAGAATTAAAACCTGATTCTGAAAATATTACTGGATTTGCTATTATTTTTCATCCTGACCCTAAAGCTGGAGGCAACTATACTAATAAAATAGTAAAAACCATAGCGACCACCCTTAATAAAAAGAATTATATTTGCTATTGCCCAAACCTACGCGGAGTTGGTTTAAGTGAGGGAAAACATGATAATGGGATAGGTGAAGTTGATGATGCAATAGCTGTATATAAACACTTACGCAATCTTTACCCAAATTTGCCTATAGTAGTAGCTGGTTTTTCCTTTGGTACTTCTATAGCTAGCCAATTAGCATCGCAGATTGATTACAAGAAATTAATTCTAATAGCCCCAGCAGTAACTAGATATAAGGTGGTTATTTCTAACTATAATAAAACTATAGTAATGCATGGAGAAAACGACGATGTTGTTGAACTAACTGCCGTGCTAGATTGGGCTAGAACTAATAAGCAGCCAGTTATATGGCTACCTAATACTGACCATTTCTTTCACGGCAAACTATTAGAGTTACAAAATATTCTTGAACAATACTCTTTTTAACAATTTAGTTATTTAGAGATGTTTGATCAAATATAGACATTTCTTCTTTAAACTCTAATTCTTTGCGAATAGCTTTTTCTTCATTTTCTTTCTTTTGACGCTCACTATTTAATAATTCATTAAAACTCTTTAAAGATTTAGTACTTATATCATGCACTTTAATATTCTTAATGTTTTGAAATTTTTCATATAACTCATTAAAATTTTCTTCATTTAATATTAAAGCTAATTTTTCTTTTCTTTCTAATAATAATTTAATAGAATTAAATTTTCTAAAATCATTTTTTAAATATGCTAATTCTTTTATTGATGTTAATCCTTTTTCATATAATTTAATAGCATTTGAGCTTGTAATTAAATTAAGTAATTCAATATCTATTTCTTTATTATCATTAAATATATATTTAATATCATTTATTAGTGCCTCACTTTTAAATGTTTTTATATATTCAACAAAAACTTTTTTAGCAAAAACTTCAATCCTTTGAGAAGAAAGCTTACTAAAAAAATCATGATCAAAACCATAGTCTAATGCATTTATAATATTGCGATTAAGTAAATTTTTAATAGTTTGATAATCTAATTTACAAAATTCTTCAAATTTATCCTGCTTTTTATAAATATTTGTTTTAAAAATATAATCTTTACCTTCTTGAGAAGCAATTAATTTAAGTTTTGAAAGATCCAGTTTAAGAAATAAACTTTCGTCAGCACTAAAATTATGAATCATAACTATTTTAAAAACTTGTGAAACATAGTCATTATTTATAAATAACTCTAATCTATCTTCATCTAAATCCTCAAAAACCCTTTTATTTAAATTATGAATAGAAAAAGTCTTCCAAAATTCAACATTAGTTTTTGAAAATAACAAAGCGAGTTTTTTATTGCTAAATTTTAATAATTTTAAAAACTCATCAGTATTTTTAGGTAAATAACCCAAAAAATATTCTAAAGCATTTTTACTTGTAAATAAATTTGTTTTTTCATTTTCATTATTTAATAACCTAAATAAAATGCTATCGCTATAATTAAAGTTCTTAGGCGATATTTGCTTATCTATATTATGAAGAAGAGGTATAATCCAATTATCATTTTTCCAATTATTAAAAGCTATTTTATGTTTATCAAATAAATTAATTATTGCTTTGGCATTAATTTCATAATGTTTATAAAGATCTTGTGAATACATAGAGAATAATAATTCTAACTTTTCATCTTCAAGTTTTAATAAATCTTGCAAATTATACCCAGAAAAAATCTTTTTCTTGTCTGATGTGTTTATTTTCAAAAAATCAAATAAAAATTTTAATTTATTAGATGGATATTCCAATAACTCTATCACTAGTTCATGAGAAATTTTAACCTTAAAAATTTCAGAAATATTTTTAACAAATTCTTCATTTTTAATAATCCCTAACTGTTCTTCATTCATTTTTATTAATGTATTAAAATCTATATTCATTTTTAAATTATGGTTTAATTCATCATTAGCTTTAATTAAAAAATTAGTATTTGGTTTTATAATTTCAAATTTTTCTATAATAAACTTTACTGAAGCTCCTTTTATTTTACTTAAGGTATTGATTTGATTATATAAATCTTCATAAGAAGAAACCAACTTTATTAGCTTCTCTTTTAATGCATCACCCTCTTCATCATCAGAATCTCTAGTTTCTAAAGAATCAATAGATTTTCTTAAACTATTTCTTTCTTCTTGTAATAAAGCTTTTTCTAAATTTAAATCAATAGATAAAATTTGTAGTAGGGTTCTTTTTGCATTATATGAAAGTTTTAAAAAGCTTTCCCAATAAAAAATATCTGTTTTAAGGAGCGAATACTTACCTTTTGCAAGAAATAATTTTAAAGTTTGAATATCATATTGCTTAAATAATTTAATTTCATCTTCTAATGGGCTAATTTTTTGTTCATGAAATAATTTACACTTACCTTCACCTAGCTCTTTTATTATTTTTTTAAATTTATCAAATGTTATTTCTTTTGAATATTCACGCAAATAAATTTCAACTTTAATATCATTTTTATAATCATCAAACTGTTTTATTATTTCATCAACAGATAACTCATATTTATCAAACATAGTCTTTTTATAGTCATTAAACTCTTTCAATGCTAACCACCTTGCCCTATTTGGGTTTTCTATCAATTCATCAAAGGTAAAATTATCATTTTTTATTAAATTAAAAAATTCTTTATTTAAAACTCTAAGCTGGTTATAGCTCAAACTCTCCAACCTATCAGGAGTTATTATCTTTTCATTAATACCAAATTTAATACCTTTCTCAATTCTTGTATCATTAAATATATTACTTTGTTTTTTATTTATTAATTCAGTAACTTTTGAGGCTGTAAGAATACTAAATAATTTATTTTTATTATAAATAAAGAAATTTTCTTTATACTTCTGTTTTTTCTTATTATCTTCTTTAATTTCAGATAGATTCATAAAAAGCTTATTCTCAGGATAACTTAATAATATATTTCTTTTTATAAAATTAAGATCATATTTATTATTTTTTTTACTATCGTTTATCATTTCCTCAAAATAAACATTTACTTTTATAGTATTTAAGTCTATACCATATTTTTTATAAAAATTTATAAAATCATTATAATCAATATCTAAATTATTATTCTTTACTAAGGTATAAAATATTATATATAAGTAAGTCTGACTGCGGGTATTTGTAACTTTAAATATACTTGAATTTTTATTAAGAATTTCATCATTTTTTATATTTTTATTTATAAAATCTTTTATCTTTCCTTCATTAGCTGAATTGCCATAATATTCAGTAAAATCTTTAATTTTTTTAATCTTATCTAAAATTTTTTCTTGTTTAATATTATCTTGATTATTTAATTGACTATTGTTTTTTATTAAAGAAATGCTTTTATCCATTATATTCCCTTTATAATAACTTACGAACCTATTATATAACTACAAAACAATAACTGTAAATAGCTAATTTTCACTACTATAGATTTGTTATTATTAAAGATTTTAATTAGAAATATAATAATATAGGGCTTTATATTTAATATAAAGCCCTATATTATTATAAAAGATATATTATAAAAATGCATTTTTTCCTGGATAAATTGCATTTTTTCCTAGCATTTCTTCTAAGCGGAGTAATTGGTTATATTTACTAATACGATCTGATCTAGATAATGAACCAGTTTTAATTTGCCCACAATTTAAACCTACAGCTAAATCTGCAATAACATAACTCTCTGTTTCTCCTGATCTATGTGACATTACTGTAGTATAACCAGCACTTTTAGCCACTTCAACTGCTGCAACTGTTTCTGTTAAAGTCCCAATTTGATTAATTTTTACTAAAAGTGAATTTGCTATACCTAATTTAATGCCTTGAGCTAATATCTTTGGATTAGTTACAAAGATATCATCGCCAACCAATTGTAATTTATTGCCTAATTTTTTAGTTAAATTTATCCAACCAGCTTCATCATCTTCGCTCATTCCATCTTCAATAGAAATAATTGGATAATTATTTGCTAGATTATCCAAATAATCTGCAAACTCTTCTGAATTTAACTGTAGATTCTCCGCTCCTAAATTATATCTTCCATTTTTATAAAATTCAGATGCAGCACAATCTAATCCTAACATTATTTGTTTTCCAGCTGTATATCCTGCTTTATCTATTGCTTCTAAAATAAGTTTTAATGCTTCTTCATTAGTAGTTAAATTAGGCGCAAAGCCACCTTCATCACCCACTGAAGTAGAATAACCTTTTTCACTACATATTGATTTTAAAGCCTGAAATACCTCCACCCCATAGCGCAGAGCCTCTTTAAATGATGGCGCCCCAACTGGTAATATCATAAATTCTTGAATATCCAAATTATTATTAGCATGTTTTCCGCCATTAATAACGTTCATCATTGGCACAGGCAGTACTTTTTTACCAACTCCACCTATATAGCGATAAAAAGGGATTTGTAATTCTTTACTAACTGCTTTAGCTGCTGCAATTGATACCGCTAAAGTAGCATTTGCACCCAAATTTGCTTTATTTTCAGTCCCATCTAATTCTATTAGAGTTTCATCTATATTAGTTTGCTCAAACGCGTCCAGTCCAATAATTTTCTCTTTTATAGTTTCATTAACATTCTTAACAGCTTTTAATACACCTTTACCATTATAACGATTTTTATCACCATCTCGTAATTCTAACGCTTCTTTTGTACCTGTAGATACACCTGATGGAACTGATGCTCTACCCATTACCCCGGAATCTAATACAATATCTACTTCAACAGTTGGAAACCCTCTTGAATCTAATATTTCTCTTGCATGAACATCAATAATCTCTGACATTACAAACCTCTAAAAAAATTATTTATTACAAAAATATAATCCCAAATGCTACATATAATAAAAGTATACCAAAAATAATATTTATAATCCTTTGCCTTTTATAAAAAAAGCTTCTAACTCTAATATTACCAAAAATATATGATACCAATATAAACCATGATGCGGTTGCAATAAAGCTACCTAAAATAATTACTATACCATCTTTAAATGCATTACCATGTTGATTAACATAAGTAGATAATGAAACAATAAACATAAAAGCTTTTGGATTAGTTAAATTACAAATTAGTCCTATCTTAAAAAACTCTTTATCTTTTAATTTAAAAGTATTAATATTTGAATAGACTAGTTGTGGTTCTTTAATATAAACTTTAGCAAATAATGATTTTAGAGCTAGATAACATAAATATAAAGCCCCTGAAACTTTAACTAAAGTAAATAAAAATTTACTACTAGCAACAATTATGCCAATCCCAAAAATCCCTAAGGTAAACATAACTGTACTACCAATTGATATTCCCAAAGTAGTAAAAAAACCTGCTCTTAATGAATTAGTTAAAGAATTCTTTAAAACCATAAAAAAATCTGGACCTGGACTTAATATAGCTAAAAAATCAATTAATAATACATATACAATAACATCATAGTGCATTTTTAATTACTACCCTTATTTAATTTTTTTTACTAATTTATCTATTGCCATAATTTCTAATAAAAACTCCTCTATATTACCCATGGGAAATGAATTAGGCCCATCAGATAAAGCTTCATCTGGGTTAGGATGAGTTTCCATAAAAATACAATTAATACCAACCGCCATTGTTGTTTAACCTAATCTGGCAAAAAACTTCCCCTGCCCCCAAGAACTATTTCCTTGCCTCCAA
>CALMTA010000245.1 GCA_937872505.1 uncultured Neisseriaceae bacterium
CTACTTAAGGAATTTAATTATGACAACTTTTTCAGCAAAACCGCAAGATATAACTCATGAGTGGTTTGTGGTAGATGCTAAAGATAAAATTTTAGGGCGTTTAGCTGCTAAAATTGCGCATGTATTACGTGGTAAGCATAAAGCTATTTATACTCCACATATGGATACTGGAGATTTTATAGTAGTTACTAATGCTGATAAATTAACTGTTACTGGCCGTAAAACAGTACAAAAAATTTATCACCGCCATACTGGTTACCCTGGTGGTATTTATTCAAGAACATTTAACCAAATGCTAGAAAAATGCCCAGAAAAAATTTTAATCAATGCAGTAAAAGGTATGTTACCAAAAGGTCCTTTAGGCTATGCAATGATAAAAAAATTAAAGGTATATGCTGGTGAATCTCACCCACATGAAGCACAACAACCTAAACAATTAGAAATTAATTAAGGAACTATAAACATGAATGGTAACTATTACTATGGTACTGGCAGAAGAAAAAGTTCTATCGCTAGAGTTTTCTTAGCTAAAGGTACAGGAAAAATTGTTGTTAATAATAAAGAATATGATCAACATTTTTCTCGCGCTACAAATTGCATGATAGTTCGTCAACCTCTAGAATTAACTGATAATTTAAATAGTTTTGATATTAAAATCAATGTTATTGGTGGTGGCGAATCTGGTCAAGCTGGTGCTGTAAAGCATGGAATTACTCGAGCATTAATTGATTTTAATCCAGAACTAAAACCAGTTTTAGCAAAAGCTGGATTTGTTACTCGTGATGCACGTGAAGTAGAACGAAAGAAATGTGGTCTTAGAAAAGCACGTAGAAAGAAACAATTCTCTAAACGTTAAAACATTTTTTCAAGAAAATCTAAGTTATAAACCCGTAATTTTTCTTTATTTTATTAATTTTGGAAAAATTCGGGTTTTTAAATTAATATTTTTTAGGGGTCAAGCATGTACTATTTCATTGAAAGATCCATTGCTATTGTAAAACCAAAAGCACCATTTTTAAATTGGATAAATAGTATTTTTACTGACTTACCCAAAGAATTAACTCTTGAAAGCATAAGAATTGACTGTAACTCTTATCTTATTCCTGAAGTAGAGGAAATTGAAGACGGTATTAATTACATTGACGAAAAATTTGAAGATTTATTTGCTTTAGAATTGGCCTCTTGGACAGAAGAAGAAAATTTATGGCCAAATGATTTTAACTTAAAAATGTTTTGGGAGTGGTTTGATGTTGAAATTCACCCCACTACCATTGATCTAACAGAGGTAGCAGAAGATAATAACTATCCTGAGTTATTAGAGCAAAAGACTATTCACTAAACAGCACTTTCTAAATTTACTTTTGTATAAATAATTTATGAAAACTGCACTTCTTCAAATAAAATTACATTATTCTAGAATTGGAGTTATGCTTTTATTAGGTATAAACTCTAGTTTATTTTCATTAATTATATTAAATAAAAACTATATTTATTCCTCTAACTATATTTCCTGTTTGGTAATATTAATAATATCCTTTATTAATTTTCAAGCATTTAAATATTTATCTTACTCTAAAATAAAACAAATCGATATATTAACAAATGAGAACAAAATAATTCTTAGAAAAAACTCTCATTTAATAAATGCAAAATTAATCGAGGTAAAACAAATTAGCTTTTGGTTAAACATATTATATTTAAAAACCGCTAAACATAATATTATTTTACCTATATTCATTGATTCTACTTATATATCCCAATATAAAAAATTAAAAATATTTTTACTATCTTATAAAACCTTCAAATAGTTGATTAATAAATAAATGGAAAAACAAAAACAGTTTCTAATAAATCAATTAATAAAAATTAATGATTTTGCTGTATCACTTGAACACACTAAAAAAATTATTAGTAAACTTAATTTAAACCTAACTCCAAAATATCCCATAATTTTAATAGGTGGAACTAATGGTAAAGGTTCAACCTGTGCTTATTTAACTAATATTCTCTCACACTCTAGCTATAAAGTTGGAACTTTTACTTCTCCACATATTTTTGAATATAACGAACGTATTAGCATTAATAATATCTCAATAAATGATGAAATGTTAATAGAAACCTTAAAACATATAATAGATGTTTCTGAAAATAGTTTAGGATTATTTAAAACATTTACTTTAGCTGCCCATAAAATTTTTGAGCAACAACAAATTGATATTGCTATTATTGAAGTGGGTTTAGGTGGAAATAATGATGTCACTAATTTATTTGAACCTACTATAAGTGCTATAACTAATGTTGATTTTGATCATTGTGAAATTCTTGGTAACACACTTGATGCTATTGGATTAGAAAAAGCTGGTATTTTTAGAAAAAATAAATGGGGGTTTTTTGGCAGTAAAAATATCCCTAATTCAATTATTAATTATACTAATAAAATAAATACTAACCTACAAATTTTTGGTAGAGATTTTTACGCAACTGAGCATGAATTAAGTTTTGATTTCTTATACTATGAAAATAGTTTATATTCTATTCCTTACCCTGGATTAAGAGGGGCTCAGCAAATCAATAATGTATGTTTAGCATTAGCTATACTAACTAAATTACCTAATTTTCCAGTAAGTATAAATATTATTAAAACCGCTTTATTACAAACAAAAATATTGGGACGTTTTCAATTATTGCCTGGCATCCCTCAGATAGTGTTAGATGTCGCCCATAACTCTCAAGCAGTATCTATTATGCTTAAGAATATGGTAAAATTACCTATGGTAAAAAACAATTATGCAGTATTTGGCATAGCCAAAGAAAAGGATATTGCTTCAATTATAGGATTATGTAAGGATAAATTTACTAAGTGGTTTATTGCTAAAATAAACTCTCCGCGAGGAGTTGCTAATTCAGAGCTTTTACCTATTTTTAAACAACACAATATCCTAGAAGATAATATAATTGAATGTATTAATATTAAAGATGCATTTATCCAAGCCAAAAACATCTCTAGTATTGAGGATAGAATCGTATGTTTTGGTTCTTTTCTAGTTATTGAAGAAGTAAATAAATAAAAATAGGAGATATGTTGGAGCAGCCTGCATTTAAAAAAAATAATAGCAATATAATTAAGCTATCTGAAAAAACAAAAAAACAAGCCATACGTAGATTAATAGGTAGTATTTTTTTGTTATTACTAGCTTTAATTTTATTATTAAATGTAACTACTAAAACTAAACGTGTTTCTATTACCCCTCAAACTATTGAAATTAAGCATAATAGTAGCACTAATACCCTTAGCACTGCTAAAATTTTAGCTGAATCTACA
This sequence comes from uncultured Neisseriaceae bacterium, assembly GCA_937872505.1. Lineage (GTDB taxonomy): Bacteria > Pseudomonadota > Gammaproteobacteria > Burkholderiales > UBA11063 > Aquella. Next base: position 3,323 of record CALMTA010000245.1, read on the forward strand.
AATATAATAAATAAAGATTTAATTCAACCTCCTACAGTTTCAAAAATTGAAAAACAAAATACCAACCCTAAAATAGCAAATCCTGTAATTAAAGTTGAATCTTTAAACCTAACACAAACAAAAAACGCCGTTTCTAAAGATAAAAATTCTTTAAATACTATACATGGACAAATTGTTGTTGAAAAGGATAAAGCTAAACCAAATCCTGAAGATATTTTAAATAATATTAATCCTAGTACCACTTCTAAATATTATATACAACTAGCTGCCTTAAACGATAAAAAGAAATTAGTGCATTTACAACAAGAATTGGCTCATAAGAATATTAAAACTTTTATTGAACCTGCTAATAACAATAAAAATGTTTATAGATTACGTATTGGACCTTTTAAAACTAAAGAGAATGCGTTTAAAAAATTAGAAGAAATTAAAAATATTTCTCTTTCAACCAATTTTTAATTTGAAAAGAAGCTTATTATGAATATTACTACCGGCAATTACGATATTATTTTTTGGGGTATTTTTATATGCTCTACCCTATTGGCATTAATGCGTGGCGGTATTGCGGAAATTTTATCAATCAGTTCATGGTTTGTAGCTATTTGGGTTATGAAAAATTTTGGCCCCTTAATTGGCAGCATTATACCTGATAGCATACATAATTATTTTCTTCGAGGTGCAATTATATTTCTAATTGCTTTTGTTAGTGTTGCTGTTTTTATTGTAATTATAAA
>CALMTA010000246.1 GCA_937872505.1 uncultured Neisseriaceae bacterium
TGTTGAAAAAGTGCATAAAATGAATTTAAATAAAGTTATACCCAATATAGTTTTTACTAAAGGTGGAGCAGTTTGGTTAGATAAATTAAATACTCTTGGTGCTACAGCTATTGGTATTGATTGGACTATGGATATAGGTATAGCAAGAAAAATTGCAGTAAATTCTGCTATACAGGGTAATTTAGATCCTGTTTTGCTAGCGCTGGGAGACAGAAATACAATAAAAACTGAAGTCAGTCGTATTTTAAATAATTATAAAGATGCAAATAATGGTAGTATTTCAGGGCATGTATTTAATTTAGGGCATGGTATATTACCAATTACGAATATAGATAATGTTTCTTATTTAGTTGATTTAGTTCACAATTTTAAAAATTAGTAATGAAGGTTTTAAAATGAGAGTGATTTTTTTATATTGTTGTTGCTTTTTTTATTGCCATGTTTTTTCTTTGCCCATAATTGAAGTTTCAAAACTACCAGAATCAAACTTAGTAAATTTATACAATATTAATGCTAAGAAAGAAAGTAGAGATTATGCGATCCAATATGATACAGCGGTGATTAATCAATTAAAAGCTCAATTACTATCAGTTAATAATTTAATTAAATCTAAATTGTTAAATTCAGGATTCTTTATGGTAATGGATGCGCAACCTACAATAAATGCATGGCAATCAGAATCACCTAATATTTTGTCATATTTATATAATGCTCCGATTATTTCTGAAAGTCAATATTTAATTCAAAAAAATAAAAAACTATCTGCAAAATTAACTCCAAGGTATGTTTTAATTGGTTGGATTACGAGTATTGATAGTTGGAAAAGAAAAGAAAAAATTTTTAACAGCGATAAAATTTCATTTTTAAGTGGTTTGGATATTTGGGTAAAGTATAGACTAGTTGATAGTTATAGTAAGCAAGTTACTACTGAGTTTACTGCTTTAGGGCATTATGGATTAGCAAAGATATTGCCTGATTTAAATAAGAATATTAATTTTGCAGCTGAACCGATAATAGAGGGAGCAATAGATAATTTGGTAAATGATATATTAAGAGCTGTTAGTGCTGAATTTTCTGGTTATTATTTAGTAAATTAAATTATGCAAAAAAATTTTCAATTAACTTATTTAAAGTCTAG
>CALMTA010000247.1 GCA_937872505.1 uncultured Neisseriaceae bacterium
TATTTTTTGCACTAAAATATTCATGTCTTGAAAGTCCCGCCCCATTCTCTAATTTAAATTTTTTATTGCCTAACTGATTTTTTTCAATAAATTTATTAAATATAGTGGCACTTACTTTAAAATTATCTGTAACTTTATTATTTAACGAACCAAGAGATAGTAAGATAGTTTCAGCCATTAAATTATCACTGAAGCGATTCATGCGAATTAATATTTCTTCTAGGCTATCAGAAGTAAAATCTATGATTAATTTAGCAGTTTCTGGAGTTTTGGCTAAAATAAATTTTCCTTGAAGATTAATTGAAAAATCAGCTAATACTCTATTAATAATCATACTATTATATTCAAAATTAGGTAATAGATTTAAGGCTAGCGTTGAATCATTACATTTAGGGGGAATTTTTCCTTTTAATTCAATTATATTTTGTGGTTCTATTTCTGAAGCATTAATCGGTTTTTTAATATTAACTTGAATTATTTTTAATAGATTATTACATTGGGGAATATCAGAACTAACAGATAAATGATTTTCTATTGGATATTTATATAAATTAGTGCTTAAAAAAACTTTATTATGTTCGATATTAAATTTAAATTGAGCCAAGTTATTATTAATAATAATTCCATTTGGTAGTACTGTGTCAGGGTCATATGCTATATTTTCTAACATTGAAAAACTAGGTTTAGTGGTAAATATACTCTCATCAAAAATAATATCACCATTGATTTGTTTTATTTTTAGGCGTTTAAGCTCACTAAAAATTTGATAAATTGCTTTATCATCTAAGGTAGGATCTCCACCGCCTTTTAAAAATAGATTACCATTTAACACACCATTTTCAATAACACCACTATAAAATAATTCTGTATGCCAGCGAAAATCAGGTTTTAATTGTTGTAAGCCAAGTGCTGTAGTAAATAGTTTCATATTAGATGCGATGAGTCTTGGTTTATCTATTTCATGAGAGTATAAAATTTTACCAGTGCTATTATCCATAATTAATATTGAGATTTTATTTTTATAGTTAGAAGGAATTGATAAAGATATAGCAGATATATTGCCAAAACAAATTATGCTTATTATTAAAAATATAAAACGCATTAATATAAATCCTTTTATAGAATTTTTGTACAATCCAATTTTTTAATAGCGTTTAAGAAACTATCAATGGTTGGGTAGGAAAACTTGAAATTATTTTCTATTAACTTAGTGGGTTTTACAAAAATACTATTTAAGAATAATTCTTGTCCCATTTGCCCAAAAATTATTCTAATGATATATTTTGGCAAATGAAACCAATTTGGCCGATGCCAAATTTTAGCTATTTGCCTACTTAATTCACTATTTGTTATTTGTTGTGGAGCAACTAAATTATAAATTCCAGTTGCTCTACTTTCTATTATCCAATTTAGAGCGTTTAATAAATCAGTTATGGATATCCATGGAAAATATTGGGAGCCATTACCTAATTTACCTCCCATTCCAAATAAAAATGGTTTAAGCATTTTGGGAAAAGCCCCATTTTTATTACTTAAAACTACGCCAAAACGTGTAATAGTTAAGTCACCATTATAATGAGATGCGCTCATTTCCCATTGCTTGGTCAGTTGTTGAGAAAAATTAGAATAATTTTGATAGTCAATTATTGTATTATCATCATTTTGTACATCTGTATTATAAATACCTATTGCACTAGCAGATATAAAATGAGCTTTCGCGTTATGTTGATTAAATATCATAACTAATTTACGGGTTGTATTAATCCTACTTAATAATAAAATTTCTTTACGATTATCTGTCCAACGTTTTTCAGCAATATTAGCTCCAGCAAGATTGATTATTACATCAATTGAATTAATTAAATCTGGCATATTGGCTAATTGTTCTAAAGTAATATGATTGTTTTTTAATTTATGGCTTAGAAATATAAAATTATATTTATCAGCAAATTTTTGATAAAAACTACTGGCAATGAAACCGTTAGAGCCGCTAATTAAAATTGTTTTTATAATTAAAACCTTTTTTAAATATATTTTTTAATTTGGTATTGATATATATTTTTTCCAAATAAATTGGCTGTTAAAGTTGCAATTAATGCAGTAACTATTAAAGGTAGAGTAAATATTTGTGAAGAGCTAACTTGAATTACCATTATTATTGAAGTAGCAGGGGCTCTAGTTAAAGCTGCCAAAAACCCAACCATTCCTAATAAATAGTATTGTTGTAAATTGCCTAAATTTAAAAAATTATGAACTAAACCGCCGATTCCATTACCAATTGCAAGCGTAGTCGCAAAATATCCTCCGGGAATACCCGAACTAGTAGTAAATAAAGCACCTAATAATTTATAAAAAGCATAACTAGCAGGCAGAGTTAATTCACCAGATAATGCCATTTTACTTTCATTGTAGCCATTTCCAAATGATAAGCCATTAGAAGCAATCCCAATTAATGCTACAATAATACCACAGAAGAATGCATTTTTATAAAAATGCTGGTCTCGCCATTGAGTTATAGCATTTTTATCTATTATTAATAACTTAACAAGTTTAGTAAAAGCTCCTGAAATTATACCAGAAAGTATACCTACTATAATTGAAATAATAAAAATATAATTGTTATAAAATAACAAATCGCGTTCTACTCGTCCAAAATAAGAATAATTTCCTAAAATAGATATAGCAACAACACCGCTGATAGCAATAGCAGTAGTTTTAAAAAGTCCAATTTGATATTTATTTGATTTTATTAATTCTTCATAAGCGAACATTATACCGCCAATAGGTGTGTTAAATGCTGAAGCCATACCCGCAGCAGCGCCAACAATAAGAAGCATTCTACGACGCTTAAGATTAAGATTTTTTCCTAGCTGGTTCATAAAGACAGCACCAATTTGTACAGTTCCTCCTTCTCGCCCTAATGTACCGCCACAAATGGTACCTAAAAATATTAAAAGAATTTTAGAGAAAATAGCACGCAGAGTAAAAATTTTATTTAGGTTATTATTTGAAAGAGAATTAATAGCTAAAGATTGAGGAATTCCGCTTCCTTCAGCTTCTGGAAAAAAATTTTTTAATAAAAAAAGGATAAATACCATCATACAAGGAATGTAGAGAATTATCCAAAACCCTAAAATTAATTTCAAATATAAAAAAACTTTAAAAGCAAAATCAACAGCTTTTACGAAAAATACTGAGGTTAAACCAATTAAAATTGCAAGTAATATGAATTTGCAATTGAATTTAAAATAAATTAATTTATTGAAATGCTTGTAATTCACTACATTTAACCCATATTAATAATTTAAGTAAGTTAATTTCAGTTATTAATAGTAAAATGAATCATTTTATATAAGTTATTATAACATTTTATTAATAAGTTGTTGAAAACAAATTAAATCTAGTGTTAAGTGCTTATGTTGAAATATTATGATATGATATAATATTGATAAATTTAGTATGAATTAAAGAATATGCAATTAAGAAATTTCTCCACAATAAAAAATTTAAACTCGAAATCGAATTTAATAGTAGTTATAAAAATATTAATTACAATAGCTATTTTGATTAATATTTTTGGAATGTTTTTTCCCCTACTGACTAGCTCATTTTCACCTTATTATGGAACTATTGCAAAAAATATAGTTTTAAGTAATAATTGGACTGATTTAATTTTAAATAAACAAGATTGGCTAGATAAACCTCATTTCCCCTTTTGGATCACTGCAATATCTTTTAAAATATTTGGTATTCATTCATTTTCATATATTTTGCCAGGCATGCTTTTTCATTTATTGGGAGCTTTTTATACTTATAAATTAGCAAAATATTGGTATAGTGAAGGGATTGCATATCTATCAGTATTATTTTATTTAACTGCATTTCATTTAATGATCTCTAGTATTGATGTTAGAGCGGAGGCCTATTTAGTAGGTGAAATAATTCCAGCTTGTTATTATTGGTTAAATTATGATAATACTAGCAAAATAAAATATTTAATTTTAGGAGCATTTTTTACGGCATTAGCAATGATGACCAAAGGCATATTTGTCTTAATAACTATTATAAGTGGTATAGCTTCCTTATGGATTTATAGAAAAGAATGGAAAAATTTTATAAGCATAAAATGGATTAGTGCTTTATTATTATCTCTTATTTTTATTTTACCGGAGTTAGTTTCCTTATATTATCAATTTGATTTACATCCGGAAAAAATAGTTTTTGAACATAATAATGTTTCTGGAATTAAATGGTTTTTTTGGGATAGTCAGTTTGGCAGATTTTTTAATACTGGGCCAATAAGAAGTACTTATTTTTCGGTATTTCAATATTTTAGTTATATTCATATTTTTCTATGGGCATTTTTACCATGGTTTCCTATTTTTTTTATGGCAGTTTGGTCATTAGGCACGAAATGTAAAGATAAAAAAATAGTACCATCACAAATATACTTTTTTTCTTCTTTTTTTGTTACCTTTCTTTTATTTAGTTTAACTTCATTTCAAGTTGATCATTATACAAATATAATTTTCCCTTTTGCAAGTATTATTTGTGCTAAATGGTTAATAGATATTTTTGAAGAGCAAAAATATTTTTATAAGGCACATATAGTATTTAATATTGAGGTAATAATTACTACGATTGTAATAATTTTTATTTTTATTATGAGTTACTTTACTTTAAATAGAGTAAATTTTGTTATTATTTCGGCTCTTGTTTTATTGGCGATAATGATATTATTTTATAGGAAATTATCTTGGCAGATTAAGGTTATTGCTTATCCTAGTATTACTATTTGTATTTTATTTATTTTAGCAACAATGATTAATGGTATTGGTTATGCTAAGTATGATGCTGGCTATCAAATTTTTTTATATTTAAATAAGGAACAAAAATTACCAATAATCTCTTATAAAATAGATTATATGAAACTTTTGAGTTTAGATTTATATAGTCAAAATGGGTATGAAGTCGAAGATAATTTAGAAAAAATCAAAGATTATCAAAGACCATTTTATTTAGTGAGTAAAAAAATAAATCAAAACGAATTAGAAAAACAATTTAAAACTGTAAAAATAATAGGCTATTTTTATGGAATTAATATAAGAGATTATATATTTATAGTTATAAATCCCCATAGTCAGGATAATATAGAAAAATTAGATCAGTACGTAGTTATGAGAATTAATTAAAAATTAAAGAGGTGAAGGTGTGTGGTTAACTAGGGTATCGATAAAAAATCCATATTTTGC
>CALMTA010000248.1 GCA_937872505.1 uncultured Neisseriaceae bacterium
ACTCCCATAAATTTTTTCTAATTTCAACATCAACCCCTGCAGTTGGCTCATCTAAAATTATTAATGATGGCTTATGCACCAAGGCTTGCGCCATCATTAACCGCCGTTTCATGCCTCCTGATAAACTACGAGTTCTGCTATTTATCTTATCTTCTAAATACATTCTCTGAATAATTTCATCAAGCCACGCTTTATTATTTTTTACCCCATATAAGCCTGATTGAAATTTTAAAGTTTGATAAACCGTTAAAAAAGGATCAAATGCTAACTCTTGAGGAACAACACCAAGATTTTTTTTCGCTTTAATTACTTGTGATAAGACATCATATCCCATCACCTTAATCTTACCAGTAAAACTATTTATACCACTAATTGACGAAATTAAAGTTGTTTTCCCCGCCCCATTCACTCCTAATAATCCAACAAAATCACCTTCCTCAATTTTTATGTTTATATTATTTAATGCTGTAAATTGCCCATATTTTTTGCCAACATTAATAATTTCTAAAGCAATCATGATTTTTCTATATCATAAATTATTAGGAAACAATATTAAAGTTTCATCAGGTTTGATTAAATTCAACTCAAAACGCGCTTTAGCTTCCAAATCATCCGGCTTACCTTTTAAACTTTCAATCTTGCTAAACACGTGTTTATTTCTTCTTTCTAATTCAATATTTATTTGTTCTTGTTTATATATTTGTTGCTGTATTTTTTTATTATCCATATTGCCTCCCTTACCAAAATAAATCTGATATTGGAATAATAAAAATAATACCATTAAGAAGAATAACAAAATTTTTTGCATATTAATTTTCTTATTTAAGATATAATGGACATTTAGAAAAATATTTTATGTTAATAACGCGTATAGATAAATAATAGTAGCTATTATATCACAATTAATTCGCAGTTTTTTAATTGCTAAAAATACCTAGCTTTTAAATTTGAATAATCTTTAAAACGATATTTTATGCAAAAATATTTATTGCCAATATCAGTTATCCTTTTACCAATTATTACATGGTTGATTTATTTTTGTTTAGGATTATATGCATTTCTAAATTTTAATAACCAAAAACCTACTTCTATATTTTTTGTTTTAATTATATCCCCAATTTTTGAAGAAATTGTTTTTCGCGGTGTATTATTAGATTTTTTAGCAAAAATTTTAAATAATAATATCATAATATCTTCTATCATAAATATTATATTTACTGCATTTCATTATTATAATAATGATAAATTATTATATTTATCTTTAGTATTTTCATGTGGTACAATATTTACTTTTATTAAGATAAAATATAATAAGATTATTTACCCAATATTTTTACATATTTACTATAATGCATTTTTCATATATTTAAATTAAAAATAATTTTCTTCTATTTTAATATAAGATTAATTAAAACCTTGTTAGGAAATAATATGTTAAAACTTAGTAAAAATGTCATATTTATATTTTCATTATTATTTGCTAATTCTACTTTTGCTATAAACCGTCTAATAATAAAATTTAAACCAAATCCTATACAACTAGAATTATTACTCAATGGAAAAATTAATAATCAAATTATAAACAAACAATTAATGTTGCCTTTAAACAAAACTCAATTAAACTCAATTTCTACTTCTATTAACATGAATATTAGCGATATAGGCGCAATTGCAACAGGTGCACATATTTTACGCTTACCCTATCATGTCAATCGTAAAGAATTAGAACAGTTAATAAATATAATGCAAAAAGACCCAAATATAGCATATATTGAAGAAGATATAATTTTAAAACCTCTAGCCCCCGCATTAAATCCTGTTCAGTGGGACATGCAGCTAGATTTTAAAAATTCAGATTATCCATCATGGACTGGAGATAATTTTATAGGTGCTTGGTCTCTAGTTTCCTCTCCTGGAAATTCAATTATAGCTGCTGTAGTAGATACCGGTTATACTCCTCATACAAATATTATTTCTAATTTGCAACAATCCTCAAACTCTACAAAAACTTATGGTTATTCTTTTATTTCCGACTGTAGAACAGCTGGTACATGCCCTGCATCTACTCCTGAGGATGATGCTATTATTGATCCACTTCCTGATGCTCTAGATTTGGGCGACTCTCTAACTCAAGAAGAAATCGATGCAAGTAATGGTTTTTTTGCATATTGTGACGAAGATCCAATTAGTTCTTGGCATGGCACCCACGTAACTGGCACAATAGTAGCTCAAGGGTATAATGAGCATAATAAAACTGGTATTTTGGGCGGTGCTTATTATGCAAATGTTGTACCAGTTCGCGTATTAGGCAAATGTGGCGGCCGAAGTTCCGACGTAATTAATGGTATGCTATGGGCAGCAAATTTACACCCTTCTATAAAAAATAATAATCCTGCATCAATAATTAATCTAAGTTTAGGTGCTAATGCAAACTGCAGTAAATCAATGCAAGATGCAATTAATCAAATCTCTAATTCATCGTTAATAGTAGTAGCAGCAGGAAACTCTTCTACTAATATAGCAAATGCTTTTCCTGCAAACTGTAAAAATGTTGTTGCCGTTGCTGCCAAAGGACCGATTAATTTAGCTTCAGGAGGAGATATGTTATTTAATAATTCATTAGGCGGAATTTTATATACAATATGGCCCTCTACAAAATTACAAAATACTTCAAACAGTGATTTTACTTATTATCAAGGAACTTCTATGGCAGCTCCTCACGTAGTAGCTGCCATTGCTGATATTCTTAGTTACTTAAAAAGTAATAATCTATTATGGAATAATACCCGCATTATTCAAATTCTTCAAAACTCTTCTATATATGATTATAATAATTGTAACTCAGAAGGCTGTGCTGCCAGTGGCGCACTTAACGTAGAAAAAGCACTAAATTATGTGATTAATAATTATAATCAAATCTTAGAGCCAAATAATAATACTATAGCTTTCTTATCGCATACCCCACAAAATCAAACTATAAAATTCACAAATAATAATAATTCTCCTATCTCAATTTCCGAAGCAAAAATAACAGAAAATTCAGATATTTTTATTAAAAAAGATGAATGCTCTAATCAAACTTTACTAACAAACGATTCTTGTCAAATCACCCTTAGTATTTCATCAAATACTAATACTAAACCTTCATTCTTAAGATTGTTAAACACTAGTGGCATTATTATTAGTACAATTAATATTGATAAAAGTTTAGTTAATGAACCTCCTACTCCACCACAAAATAATAAAAACGGTGGTGGTGGCTGTGCCATAAACCAGAATGGGAGCGATTTAAGCTTATTATTAATGTTAATAGTTGTATGCTTTTATTTTTTTTACAAAAATATAAAACAAAATCATTTTAAAAAGGAATAAAATGAAAAAAAAATCAATATCATATTTTATAATAATACTATTCATTCTTGCTGGTTGTGGCGGTGGTGGCGGAAGTAGCAGCAATAACTCATCTAATAATTCAGGTAATACCAGTCAACCAGCAACTCCCACCACGGTGCCCGCAGTTGGAAAATATATAACTATCAATATGGCCTCGGGGTCAAATTCTATATGCACTTACAATAATGCCCCATGTGTAAGTGTTTCTATTTGCCAGCCAGGAACCACTAATTGTCAGGTAATTAATAATATTGCAATTGATAGCGGTTCATTTGGCTTAAGAGTTTTTGGGTCACTCATTCCTAGTAACATATTAAATAACTTACCTTATCTTACCTCAGGAAGTAACACGGTAGCTGAATGTGTAACTTATGGCGATGGATCAGCAAATTGGGGTCCTATCCAATTTGCTGATGTAAACTTAGGTGGAATTACTGCTTCATCTATCCCTATACAAATAATCAATAGTAATTATCAAGGTGCTTCTAAATGCACTGGAGCTGCTACTTCACCTAATGATTTTATGCTTAATGGTATTTTAGGTGTTGGCACCTTAACAACAGATCAAAACTTTAGCCCTTATTATAGCTGTACCAGCTCTAACTGTAATTTAACTATTCCCAGCCAATATGTACAAAACCCTATTACAGCTCTAGGTACCAACTATAATAATGGTATAACATTTCATTTTGGTAGTATACCTAATTCAGGAGCATATAATGCCAATGGTTACGCCATATTTGGAGTAGGTAATAACGTAGATAATACTCCTTCTTCCACTGTTAGCGTATTTAAGATTAATACCAGTAATGGCAGTTTGAATGTAAATTCTACTTTCCAAGGACAAAATAATTCATCATTTTTAGATACCGGCAGTCAATATTTATTTTTTTCTAATTCAACTTTTTTACCTTTATGCTCAAACTCTCTATTCTTTTGTCCCACAGCTGGGCAGTTTGTATCGGAAACAGCCACAATGTCTGACATTAATGGTTTTAGTTCTTCAGGAATCATTAATTTTAGTATTGGCAACACCACATGGTTATTAAATAGTTCGAATACTGCTTTTGCAACTGTGGCATATACAACAAATTCTACGGGAAATATAATTGGTTGGGGAATGCCATTCTTTTATGGTAGAACTGTCTACATGGTATTTGCCGGAAATTCTATTACTGTAAATAATAATACTTACAATTGTGGAACTTATGGTTGCTGGATTTATTAAGGAATAAAAATGAAAAAAATATTATTAATAGCTTTTGTCTCAAATAGTTTTGCGATATCTCTAGGTGATACTTTTGATAAAAAATCACTTATAGAAAATTCTAAACATACTCAAAAAATAAAACTAATAACCAGAAATAGCAAATCAGTAAATTATGAAATAACTTCCGATTCTAGCAAAATGAATATTTTTATAAATAATAGTACTCATAAAATATTTGCTATAACATGGGATAATAAAACTAGTGTTGATTTTAAAGATATTTTAGGTAATTACTATCAAGAGTTTCAGGAAGCAAGAAAAAACCCTAAACAACACATCCCATTAAGAAGTATTGTTATAGATGATGGCGATTTATCATTTAGCCAATATGGTTCAATGATTACTGGTTTTCATGGCTCAACATATGTTAAAAGTTTAGCTCCTTAAAACCCTAAACAAAATAAGTTACTAACTTGTAACTTATTTTGTTTATAGTTTATCTAAAATCACCATATTTTCTGTATCATGTTTAGATATAAAAGTTACATAACTTGGTAAAACCTGTTGTGGTATATCTTCACTTGAAGTTAAATAAAGATTATTGTATCCAGCTGCATGTAATTTCTTTGCTATTGTAATGCCATCAGCAATAATAGTAAACCCTGAATCATCGCAGTAAAATCCATCGAGTATAATTTTAGTGTCTAAAGGATATTGTTCTACATCTTTTAAAAAGTCTGCCGGGTCATAGTAAACATCTAACTTTAAATGAGAATAAAATCTTGTTATCAAATCATTTATAAATTCCCGAGCATCATCTACCCATACCATGTCTACTTTTTTAGAATTAGAAATTATTTTTTCCCTAAATATAATAGGAACATTAACAGCCAATGCTTTTGGTAAAATCTTTATATTATCTTTAACTGCTACCTCACAAACTTTAGGACTATCATAATAACTAGTCACTAAAATAGCCTTTTTTATATTAGATTTTTTTATTATATCTAATCCATTCATATTTTGCTTTAATAATTCATAATCTGTTAGAAGTAACACTTTTTGCCTTTCTATTTCAGCTAAATTATTAAGATAATTTATAGCCTCTTCGCCAATTTCAAAATGCTTAATAGTAACCTCTTTTGCTTCTACTTTAAACCTGCTATCCCAAGCACCATGAATTGATGGATCATCATCTACAATTACCACTAAACTATCTTTTTCAATTTTTATTCTTTCAGCCATCCAAGTAGGAGTTGCTGCTTTAGGAAAAGTAAGAGTAATTTTAGTTCCAACACCTAATGTAGACTCTATATTTAATTTGCCTCCGCTCTTTTCTAATACTTGTCTTACTTGTGTTAAACCAATTCCATGTCCATCTTTTTTACCTGCACTAATAGCTTCATTATTCATAATCTTATCTTTAACTTTATTAGGCATTCCTTTACCATCATCTTCTATTATAATTTCTACTAAATTATCTTTAACATCCAGCCTAACTTCTATTGTTCCTCCTTTATCTTCTAGTGCATCAACTGCATTATTAATAATATTTGATATCATACGTTCAAATGTACATGCATTTAAATTAATAAAAGCAAAATTACCTGTTTGACTAAAATTATGTGTAAATAAGATAGTTTTGTTAATATATTCGTATTTCTTTTCAGCTAAAACTTCCAATAATTCTGCAGAAACCAGTAAAGGATTATTAGCCTCTAATTTTAAAATATCTTCCCACTTATTTTTAGGTTTAAAATAATTCATCATATTATTAGCAATGTCAGTAATTTGTTCAATAGCTTTATTATAAGAATTGCGTTCATTCTCGGGAAGAAGATGAGAATATTGTTTAGTAAGCATTTGTAAACTAGCTATAGGAGATCTAATATCATGGTTTACTTGCCCTACTACTTCTCTAAATTTTCCCTGTGAATTTAATTTTTGTTTTTGTAATTCATTTTCTAATTTTAACTGTTCTTTTTCATGCCTATCTGTAATATCTAAACAAACCCCTAAAACACCAATGATTTTTCCATCATCTATTAATGGAGACTTTGTTGTTTCGGAAATAATTATACGATTATTCATAGGAATTTTTTCAATTCTAGTAATAGTTTTACCAGCAGTAATTACATATTGATCGTCTTCATAATATTCATTTTTAAATTCTTTCCAAGGTAATTCACTATCATCTTTACCAATTAGTTGGGTATAATCATGAAATCCTGCTCTTTCTAGAAATAATTTATTGCATCCTAAAAAAAATCCGTCTAAATTTTTCCAGAATATAGCACAAGGAACATGTAATAAAATTTGCTCAATCAACATATAAAATTCTACTTTAAAAAAGTTAAATAACTAACTTATCCCCAACTTTTGCTGTAAAAAATTTTTTTTGATAATTTTCTGCTAAAGAACTATTTTCCAATGGAGACCAAGAGGAATAGACCCTATCAACAGATGGGTTATATTTGCAATTACGTATTTCTAAATAAGAACCTTTAGTAACCGCAACAAAAGTATGATAACAGAATGGAGGTATCTCAATAACTTTAACATTATCTTCATTCATTATTATTTTCTGTATGATATTTCCATCTACATCAAAAATAAAAGCTATAATTTCACCAGACAACCAACTCATTAATTCCCACTGTTTAGGAATTATATGCATATGAGGGCGAATATATGAATTTTCATTTAAACAATTTACAAATCTTTGGGGAATTTCCTCAAAATTATCATGAATTAAAATAGGTTCTCGTTTTCTTTCCAAAGCAACAGCATCAATTAATGTATCATTAATATTAGCTTGAGTAATGATCTTAATATCTTTTATAGAATTTGCTCTTTTATAAATAATATTATCTAAATGATTATTTGTCACTTTTTAGTTTCCTTACGTTTTTAATTTTATTAATATTAAAAACATTTCTTCTGTTATTTTGATTTATGTGAAAACTTACTATAATCCATAATTTTAAATTTCCTGAAATAAAAAAACTAGTGACAAAATTGTTACCAGTATTTTAATATTAAAAAACGTAATTATACAATACATTATTTATAAGATAAAAAATAAATTGCTAAAATCTCTGTTGAATATTTAATAGTATTTAAAATCTTAAAATAGCTAAAATCAATACAACCTCAATAGTTATACTTTAGAGTCAAAAAATAAATTCTATATTTTATTGGATATTATAAGTATAGATGCAAGTGTCTTTTGAGCTATTTAGTCTTTTAAACCCTACATTTGATTTTTAAAATACTGTCACAAGATAACTTTATTACAATCTGCAATATGTACCCCGTCATTATCATAAAGTTGTTTTATTCTAATCTTGAATATCTCTTCTAGACCTACAGATTTTATTATATTTGCTTCAGTATCATAGGCATAAATTTATCCCTGATTCAATAACACTATATAATTTGCATAATTTAGGGGATTGTGGGTTTCATGTAATACCATAATTATAGTTTTATTTTGGCTATAAATTAATATGCCAATTATTACTCCTCATAGCATTGCAGAAATTATAATACCAGGCAATTTAATAAAAGTGGCTATAATAAGTTAATGTACTATATTGTAATAAAAATTGATTTAATTGATTAAACGTAATATATACCGGTATTAATATTAATGACCATATGAATACTAAAAACAATATAAATAATTTTCATATATCTTAAACTTATTTATACACAATAAAGTAATTGAATACTTTTGAAATATAGATAACTTTTCTTTAAATAATAATGTAGATATCAGTATAATTACTAAACTGCGTGATGAAAATATTAACGCTACAATACTAGCTGGTCCAGTACTTAGTGCTAATGAGTATAAAAATAAGCCCCCACCTGAACATACCCCTGCACTTAATCCATATTTAATAGCTCTTAAATGCTTAATCCATCTCTTAAAAAATGATAGTCGTACATTTAATGTACCTTTATTAGCAGCAATAAAATCTAAGCCTTTATTTTTACCCACATTATTTATTATCGCCAACTGTTGGTTATCTATGTGTAGTCGTTTAGAATAGAGAAATATTGTAGAAAAAATAAGACATATAACATAAGCATTTAATAATACAATTTGATTATTAAGTCCTAGTTCTAAAGTTATTTTAAGACCACCTTCACGTAGGAAAAATAATAATGAAGCCGATATAACCCAAAAAAACCATCGTTTATCTTTAATAGATATATTTTCATTTGGATCGAATTTTACAAGTAGTATTGCTACAAATAATATTATCATAATAATAGTTTTTATTATAGTTAGTGGTTCACCATAATAAAATATTGACAATATTATAATTAAAGGTAAATTTATATTAAGCATAGGAGCAGTTAAACTAGCCGGCCCAGTTTCAAGGGCCTTTATTACAAAATAATTACCAAAGAATGACCCTATTGCCACTAATATAGAAGATATAATTAATGTTAAATTCCATTGAAAATTATATTGTCCATGAGCAGAAATTGCAAAAAATATACTTCCTGAAGCATATAATCCCCATAAAATATAGTAATCGGACTGTTTTTTTAAGGTTCCAGCCTTCATAATAACGCTAGATATACCAAAAATTATTGCACTCAAAGTAGCAAATACTATCCACATAAATGATAATCCTCTATATTTTGGTTGGTTAATTGTCTACCATATTTAAAATAATCTGTTTTATGTAATTTTGAAGCAATATCAATAATGCTTTTTGTTGTATGTGAAGTATACCCCATACTTACCCCTGCACTATACCATGGTACTAAGGAATATGGTACATCTTCTGTTAAATAACGGCTATCTAATGAATTAGGACAAAACTTATTAGCGTTATGAATAGGCGAATTTTTAAAAAAATCAAAAATGCTTATATGGTTTAAATTATAATATTCATTCATAACTTGATGATAAGGTAGTAATGTTAATCCAAGATACTTGCCTACTTCAACTCTTTCATAATCCATATACTCCAGTAATGCAGATGTTTCCTGTGTAATTCCCTCTTTATAGAAATAGAACTCTTGACCATTGCCAATTCTACCGGCATTAAAAATTGTATTTGGTACATGGCTAATACCACTTGGATCATAAAACCCAACTTCAATTAAACTTTTTTTTAATTCTAATTTAGTAGGAAAAATCGTCTTTAATTGTTCAAATACATAATTAGTTTTATTTTTATTGGTTGAAGCAATACCCACCATCTGTTTAACTGCTACTATATTTGAAGTATATGATTCTAGCGTACGACAAGCATAAGGAAACGATGTTGTATCAGCAATATATATATCTTTCTTAATTTTTAATTTCTTCAGAATTTCATTTTGAAAAATTCCTGAAAAGTGCCCAGCAAGATTTATTATTGTCTGTCCATTTTCTAAAAATGGTAACATTAAATTAAATATAGTTTCATGAGCAATAACAGGTAATGCTATAAAGATAAATTGCGCACCTTTTATAGCAATATTCATTTGCGAAGTTGTTGCTTTTATTAAACCTACTCCATTTATATTACCAGTTAATTTAACCATATTTTGTTGAGCCACTTCCTTTATGGTACCTGGATGGTTATGATGTGCATAAATAGTTACTTCATGTCCTTGAAGTGCAAAGTATCCAGATAGCGCCATACCTCCATGACCACAGCCAATAATAGTTATTTTTTTCATAAAATAAATACGTTTGAAAAATTTTGCATTTTAAATATATCCTTTTTGCAATTTAAAAACCAGATTATAAATGAGAATGATTCTCATTAGCAACTTTATTTTAAACTATATTTGCATAGTCTCAAAAAATAATTTTAGATTTATGTATAAAGTTGATATCATGTAAAAAGATATCACAGCCAATATTGCATCAGCTATACATTTAATTAGTAGATTAATATTCCATTTAATTTTTTTGATGTAAGTATTGTTTGTTTACACTTCTTAAATATAGTTTTATCTGAAAGTTTTGTTAAATCTTCAATATAAACTATTTTGTTTATTTTATTATCTTTTAATAATTGATTATTTAGTAAAATTTTTATGTCCTCTTGATTATTTATTTTTAAAACTGTATTTGGTACTATTAAA
>CALMTA010000249.1 GCA_937872505.1 uncultured Neisseriaceae bacterium
CCCTTAATAACATTATTAAAAATGACAATATTAAATCCAGTAGACTATTTTATATCTTAAATAACAGCCAATTAATGCGTTTAAATTTTGGAGTATTCTGTTTACATTTTACTCAAATGTCTCTTTTTATAGCATTGCCATTTTTTCTAATTAATAAGCTTCATTTAGATAAAAATGAACATTGGCTAATCTATTTTCCTTCTATCATAATTGGTTTTATGGCAATGGTTCCCTTTATTATAATTGGCGAAAAACGAGCTAAACTAAAAGAAGTTACTATTTTTGCTATATCATGTATATTAATTACACAACTCTTTTTAACCCTTGAAATTAATA
The DNA here is from genome assembly GCA_937872505.1 of uncultured Neisseriaceae bacterium. Classification (GTDB taxonomy): domain Bacteria; phylum Pseudomonadota; class Gammaproteobacteria; order Burkholderiales; family UBA11063; genus Aquella. The sequence goes on from CALMTA010000249.1 coordinate 337, forward strand.
ATTTATGGATTACAATTTTAATAACTTCTCTATATTTTGTTGGCTTTAATATTTTAGAAGCTATTTTGCCTTCTATAATATCTAAAATAGCACCAATAGCTTCCAAAGGTACTGCTCTTGGTGCATACAGCACTTGTCAATCATTAGGTTTATTTTTAGGCGGTACAATTAGTGGTCTAACTTATCATTATTTAGGAATTAATTTTGTTTACTTACAAAATTCACTAATTTTATTAACTTGGCTAATTCTTTCAATTTACATGCCAAAGCCAGATAATGTACGCACAATAGTCAGAACGATTCCTACCTGGTGGTTAAATCATATTCCGACACTTATAGAAGAATTAAGCCGTATGCGCGGAATTAGTGAAATTATTGCAAACGAAAAAGATTCTATGATATACTTCAAGGCATCTCGGGAGTCTTGGGATGAAGATGGTGTTAATCGTATATTTTTAAGGAAAGATTATGGTAGCACGCGGTTCTGTTAATAAAGTTACTTTATTAGGTAACTTAGGAGGGGATCCAGAAATTCGCTATATGACTAACGGCGATGCAGTGATTAGTTTTAGTTTAGCAACAACTGAAACCTGGAGAGACAAATTAACTAACGATAAAAAAGAGCAAACAGAATGGCATCGAATTGTTGTTTATGGAAAACTTGCTGAAATCGTTAGTAAATATGGTAAAAAAGGTAGTCATATGTACGTGGAAGGAAGGCTACGAACACGAAAATGGACTGACCATCAAAATAATGTTCGTTGTACAACTGAAATTGTTGCCACAGAAATTCATGTATTAGCAAATAGAAATTTTCATGAGCATGACTCATATGATAACTATGAAGAAATTGAAACAACTACACAAGTTCAATCAAGCAATAGTTCATCAACTGCTAGTAACTCCTATTCTTCAGAAAATCAATATGTCCCCTTCTAAACCTATATCACTCTCCCAATAAATACAATAAAGCAGAATTAATTTTCTGTTTTATTGTGTTTCAAATATTCTACTTCTTAATTTAATAAGTAATTTCTAATAGTGAAATTTAACTATTGTAATAATATTAAATTATTAACTTATAATGATGTATGTAAAATCTTTATATGGAGAACTTATGAATAATTCCCCTTCTATTCCATCTTTCAAATATACTGCCATTAGAACCAATATAACTGACAAAAAAAATTATATTAATAAAATAACTTCTAGCATCCAGCTATATGAAGATGTTAAACTATTTAAAGAAATTTTAATGCTATTTACTGAGCAAACTTATCTATTTAAATATAAAAACACAAATGAATGGTTTAGCTATGAACCATATAAACAATATTTTAATAATAGTAATGAAAGTAAAGTGAAAGATTGGCTTGATAATTTATTTAAAATATCCAAACATCGTAACCCAAAACTATTTTTTGGCAAAGCTTTTGATACTAAATCTTTAAAAGAACTACTAACTTTATTTAATAGCAAACTTTCGAACGTTAATCCTTTGAATTTAACTTATAAATATGAATATATTAATAAAGAACAATTAAATAATCTTGCTAAAACTTTAAATAAGCCTCTTTTAGAATATAGTCTATATCCTGCTGATAAAGATTCGAAATTTAGATACATAAGTAATATAATAGAAAGTATAAAATCTAAAGATGATATTACCTTATTTAAAAGAATTTTAGATGAGTTTAGCATACAAACAAAAAAACTTAAATATAAAAATTTAGATGAATGGTTTAGTTATGAACCATATAAAAGATATTATCTTAATAATAGCAATGAAAAAAAAATTAAAAACTGGCTTGATAATTTATTTATAATTTCTAAACATCGTAACCCAAAACTATTTTTTGGGGTAGCTTTTGATACTAAATCTTTAAATGAACTCAAAAATTTATTTAAAGATATATCAGTTGATTTTAATAAATTTAAAAATTTTACTTATATATCTGAAAAACAACTAAAAGAATTACAAGATAATAACAAATGGATTTATTACTCTAAATTAAATAATACAGTAGTTAATAACCTATAAAGATTTTTTAATAACAAGGAAAAAAATGAATAATTTTAAAATAAGTAATTTTGGTTCATTAAATTTTGATAAAAACTCTTGTAAAAAATCCGATAATAATAAATTTAAATATTTTCAAAATAATAATATTTTACCTAATAAAGAATCGATTAATTTAAAAACTTCAAAAAAAATTATCAAATCCATCAGTTTAAATGAAAAAAATAAAACAAAGAAATTAACTGCTATCACTAGAGAAATCAACAAAGAATTATCTAATTTAAATTTTAATATAACACCACTTAACAATAATTTTTTTATTTCTCTTCATGGAAAAAGAATATTAAATTTTAAATATTTGGATATATTAAAATCTTCAAGTAATGATCTTATTAAATTATTAATCAAAATGCATAATTTAAGACTTGATATATATAATTTACCAAATATACTTCATGGCGCTGGTTTAGGAATTGATACTGCTATTATAGATTTTTCTAATACCATATATTTACTTGAAGATTTAGGGGTTAATAATAAAAATATTAGTGTTTTGAATTATTGTGGATCTAAGATTGGTAGCACTATTGAAGCAATAGCTAATAATATCAATCAATTTAATGAATTAGGATTTAATAATAAAGAAATGTTTAATATATTTAAGAATAAAGGACTTAGAATTGAAAAAATTATTAATCACTTTTTTAGTAATATAACATTCTTAAAGTATTTAGAACTAGACAATAAATGTTTAGCTTCTATAATGAGAAGCAACAGTCCAAGAATTGAAAAAATTATAGATAGACTGTATAACTTATATAATCAATTTGCAAAAGAAATAGATTTATTAAATACAAATGGCGTTAATAAAATATTAATCTATGAAACAACTTTTAAATTATCAAATAACAATTATCAAGAATTTTTATCATTATTAAAAGAATTTTCAAATATTTTTGATATAAATAATTTTAGGTTATATCATGATGAAAAACTTAATATTTCTATGAACCTTAATCATCTTTTATATATTTATTTATTAGATCAATTCAAAAAACTCAATGTTTTAATAAATTTACTCTCAGCACATAATAACACATTTTTAAATAAAATATTAAGCTCTTTAAAAATTTTTATAAATGATATGCTAGAAGATGTTAACTCCAAAGTCGACCTGGAGAGCTACCAAGTAGTGTCTCATAACACTCCTTATTATAGCCAAGAAGAAGTATTAGATAAAAATTCTCTTAGTTTATCATTTGAGTCTTATAATGAAAAAGCAAGAAATAAAAGATATCACAGTTTATCATTTGAATCTTATAACCATGAAAATAATAGCACATTTCCACTTTCAGAAAATAATGATTCAAATAGTATCGGTAATATTTTAAATGAAAATTTTATCGAAGATAATGATTCTATAAATATTAAGAATTCAATTTTTAATTTAGATAAGAATTTCTAAATAAATTAAAAATGGTGGAAGTGGCGGGAGTTGAACCCAAATACTTAATATGAGAATATCCATATTTCTTATTGTAATATTTTGATTTACTTAATAATTTTAGCAATAATACTTTTTATTGTAATAGCTATCTATGCCTATCCTAGCCTAAATTGGTCTTAAATTGGTCACAAAATTTTAAAGCTATTATATTGTTCTATTTTCCCTATTAGGTATAATTTCCATTCTTTTTTCATAAAATTATAACATTCTATAACTAATGCTTTTATCTTTATTAATTACAAATTGTAATTATAAAATTTTTAATTTTAAGAAAAACATTAATAATCTCACTACTTTTATTAGGATTTAATTAAAATTGCTATAATTTTAAAATATTTTCTTAATACTAAAACAAAATAATGCTAGATTTATTAAAATTAGATAAGTAATAATAACGCTAAGTGTTGCAATTACAAATTTTTTCAATGATGTTCCTTAATTTTATTTAAAGCTCATATTCTAACATAGTTATTTTTATTTACAATCTCTGTATTAATATCATTCTTGATAATTTTATTTAACTTATCTCTATAAAGTTTGTAATGCTAATGCTTAATATAAAAATATTTGGCAATATATTTTATTTAATTTAATTTAACAATACAATAATATTTATCGAGGAAATATTTCTTCCACTTACAAATTAAATGCTTTGTATGTTTCTTAATATGAATGCATTCCACTACCAACAATATAAGCAGACATTATTTCGCATAAATTTTCAGTTTTTGGTTTATAGAGTTATAGATGTATGATAACTTACAATTCTCTAGAAAACTTCTAGGACTCTCAATTATCTTTTCTTAATTTTAACTTTAAATTAGCAATAATACTTAATGACTTCTTAGATCCCTCTAAATATTTATAGATTAATTCATTATAATGTTTTTTATTATGTTCTTTTAAAAACTGATCACAGATTTTAATAATATTGTCATTATTTAATTTATTTTTTAAATTATAATACCTTGGGTATTGTATAACCATTTGTACTAAAGATAAATAAGACATTAATTCAATAATTTCTAACTTAGAATCCGAAAGTGAATTAATTTTTAAAGTAGAGAAATAATTATTTAATTCATAAATTAAATTGTTTAAACAGATTATTTTTTCTTGGTTATCAGCTGTATTTTTAATTAATTTTTTTAAAACTGAAGAAAATATCTTTATATCAATATTTGCTTCAGTGCCAGCACTAATTCTAGAACCAACAATAGAAATAAAATTAAATCCAAAGCTGTTTCTTATAAAAGCTGGTTTATATACCTTTAGAACTTTTTTTATATCATTATTTACTAAAAAAGGACCAATTTGATGCATTTCTGAAGAATTTACCCCTATTTTAGATCTTAATGTTTCACCATTTTTAAAGTTAAGTTCACGATATTTATTATGTTGTTTACGACAAATTTGAAATAATGCACCAATTTGCATATCTAATTTAATAATATCCTTTTCTGCTTCTTGGTTTATAGAATCTAATTTTTTTTCCAAAATTGACTTACTACTTAATACAACAACTCTTCCATATTGTGCTTGATCAGTACCTAAAATCCCCATTTTTTGCCAACTTTCCCAAACTACTATAGTTAAAAGACCTTTATCAATTAGTATTTGTGTTTCATCATCTAATTTTAAATTATCATAATTAGCATTAGTATTATCTAATACTATAATATTATGTTTATTATTACGAAACATCCCTTCTTCTAAAAGATTACCAATAAATTTATTTATATCTACACCACGAGTATAAGGAGTAAACCCATTCATAACTGAGCCATTAACTATATGTATATTAGGAGAGTTATCATTTTTAGGGATTCCTAAAGAGTTTGCAATATTTTCAGTTTCATAATAATGATCCTTTCCATATTCTTTAAAAGAATATAAGGTTTTATTTTCATCATTATTATTTAAGATTATTTTAGAAATATATAGACCAACAGTATAGGCGTGCATTCCAGAGTTAGCTGTATATCCAGAGGCACTAATGTTTTCATATTTTTTATTAATCTTAGCTGTTCCATTTTCCTCTAAAAATTCTTTTTTGATTGCTTGATTAAATTCTTGATGTGTTATAAATGGTGTACTATTAATATTTGTAATTTCATATACTAAAATAGACAGTTCATGAATTACAGGTTCTAACATTGCTGTAAATTTTATATGATTATTATTATGTAAAGTAACTAACATCGTTAAAAACATATGTAACCTAGCAATGTTATCTCTAATTCTATTGCTATTTTCATTTTGTATATTATTCAATCCATTATTCTCTATGTGATTACAAACTTTTATAATCATTTCATGTACTTCCTGAGCATGAAGAGAAAAATTAAATTTATAAAAAGAGATTGCCTTTAATTTTTTTAACTCTTCGCTACTAAGTATTTGTTGAGAAGTTTTTGCATATTGTTTAAGAATATCTTCAGCATCTTTTGTTTGTGTATTTTGCATTCTATCATTTTTCGTACGTTCAATGGCGCCTTGCCAGTTTGATAAAGTAACACCCAAAGTAGTAATTTTAGAAGGATCAGATAATATTCTAAGATTTGTTGTATGAAAGGTTTGTTGTTTTGCAGAATAAGCACTTCTATGGTAATCTAAATATTGGTCTGTTGTAATATAATCAGGAACTTTTATTTGATTATCAGATGTTGAAATTGTTGCTATATGTTTTCCAAACATTTCATTAGCTAATTTATCATTAGAAAAAGTTTTATAGGTTTTTGATGGGTTATTAACAAATTTTTTATATAAACTCTTAAGCTTAAAAATTTTTTGAATTTTTTCAGCTGATTTAGTTTCTTTTTCCGAATATTCTTTTTTCAATAAAAATTCACTTGATTTAATCGCTTCATTTTTAATTAATTTCAAATTATATAATTGTCCACCATAACTTTTAACTGATTCTTCTTTTAAATATTCATTTAAATACTGCTCAGATCTATCTCTCCCAAAAGTGAAATCATTTTTTTGGAAAATATCTTTAATGAATTTTTCTAATTCTTTAATATTATTTGGAGTTTTGCTTTTTATTGTATGAAAAACGGCACACCATGCAATTATTCTACCTCTTGTTGAAGATTGTTGAGCAAAATAACTATAATTATGTGATATGCCTGTATTAGTAGTATTTTCTATATAATTAAACATATTTATTTTATATTCTTCGTTTGATAATCTATTTTGCCGTAAACTTTCAATAATATTTAATATTTTTAAAGCATATTGATCTTTTTCATGCATTTTTTTTATAATTGAAAGGTTATTATTGCCATCTTCAAATTTAAATTTACTTGCAATATTTTTAAACCCAGGTTTTTGAGTGATAAGATTTAACAATGATTCTAGCTTTAAATTGTCATAATTCTTAATTATAAATTCACGATGTTCTTTATAGATGCTTTCTATGAATATATTTAAACTATTTTCATCAATATTTTTTTCATCAACCTTGGTCACTTCTTTTTTATCATTATAAGTATATTTAATATGAAATACTTCTTTATCTTTAATTATAATCCCATCTACAGGATGTCCATTTTTAAATTCCCCAAAAAATATATCTTTTGAATCAGACCAATTAATTTTTCCAAAACCATGAGGTTCTTTATTACTAGTTTCTCCAATATAATCTGAAACACAACTATCGCTTATTTTATGTTTAATATGTTGATTGTTAATAGATTGGTTAAGTTTAATATTTTTAAGCTTATTAAAAAGATATTGAAAGTCTTCTGATGAAAATAAAGTTGATTGGCTAAACCAGTAAAGATTATTTACTGAGTGATCTTTTATCACTTCTTTTTGTTTTAAGCTACTAAAAAAATTCATAACCTGAATTTTAGAGTCATTATTATTTAAACCAAATTCTTTTAACATAATAATATTAAATTTTTTGTCAAAATCACCAGTTAGGCATTTTTCTCCTAATTGTAAATTACCACTATAACCATTTATAGTTTTTTTTCCAATAAACACTGGTGTGTTGTTTTCTATATTTTGTAATTCATTAATAGTACCTGTAATAAGCTTTAAATTATTTTTAAAATCATTTGTTTTAAATAAATAAATCTTTAAGTTATTATTACCTTGTTTTATTATACGCTTGAAATAGTACTTATTATCCTTTGGATTTTTATAAAATTCTATATTGTTTTTCATTGGTGAGTTATTTTCATCATGACATTTAATCTGTCCTGATACAGGAATACCATATTTGTCAAATTTACCTTTTATTTGAGCAAGATTATAATTCTGCCCTAAATCTAAAACCCCAAAACCTTTTATATATTTGTAATCTTCATCTAATCCAATTAATTTCTCTATTGGTTTAGCGCTATGATGACCAACACCACCAATATATTTCAATCTATTTTTTGTGTTTCCTCGTAATAAGTTTGTAAAAAATTTATCAGAACTATAAAAATCATTCTTTATAAAGTTTACAAAATCTTCATGTGTTTTAGTTCGGTTATTATGTTTATTTTTACCAAACCAATTAGTTTTTGTATTTGAATTATTCCAAAAACCATCTGTATTTTTATGAGTAACTATAATTTTTAGGTTCTTTAAAAGAGTGTTTGATTTTTTTTCAGATAGTGCTTTTATGTCTGTTGGTACACTGTTGTTACTAGATTGCCCAGTAAGATTTAAGTAAAGTTGTTTATCTAAAGCGTCATTGTTTGCAATATCATCGAAATTTTTAAAATCTTGAAGAGCTCCTTGATTTAAAGATTTTTGTAGCATATCTAAAACATACAAAAAAGTATTTTTGATGTTTTGTATGTTTTTTAATTTTCTCTTTTTTCCTTCATATGAGTCATTAAGATCATTAATTTTAAACTCATTTACTAAATCATTTATATAATTTAATATTTTTACACTAGCTTTTTGTTTATTTTCTTCCCAGCTTAAATTAGCTGTAGTAGCGTGAGTATTTAGGTATTCTTTTATACTTTTAAAATTATTTAAGTTGTCCATTTTTATTCCTTAAGTATCAATATGTTTTACATATATCTATATTAAAAATAATATATTTATTAAATAGAATTATATATTGAAATTAATAAAATTTATAAGTGACAAATTAGTTACTTTAAAATTATAAAATAATTTTTTACTTAATAAAAAAGTTATAACTTCTGATTAGTAATTTAAAATAAGATTAATTGAATATTAAAAAGATTTAGTTAAGTTTAGAAGTACATAAAGTCATCAATTAGAAAATTGAATTAACAGAATAAAATATTATTATTGAGCAGGTAGAATAGTTTTATATTATTTTGATGAATCAGAATTTTGTTTATCTAATTACTTTTGATATAAATAAAACATTGCTGAGGGCATTATATTAGTAAAGTAATTACATGCTACTGGGTACAATAATCTTTATTTAACTCCAAATTAAGACTTATCAAAGCAAATTTTACCTAGTTATGTAACTTTTATATCTAAAAATGATACTGAAAATTTGGTTATTTTAGATAAGTTATAATATTATTTAAAAATAAATAAAAGTTAACCTTAGTTAATACGAATTTTAAAACTTTAATATATTGAAGCTGTAAGCGTTACAAGCAATTACATCTTATGCAAATTCGGGATAAGGAAGTAATATAAATAAAAAGTCCATCAATTAATATCTTTAATAAAATCATTGTTGATTAAAACAAACAATATCAAGGAGTACAAGCTGATGGACATGGTTGAATTATACGTTATTATTGATGATTTTTGTAAAAAAATTATACCTAAATTAAATAAGTTATTGAGAAACAAGCATTCTACCATGAGAAATAGAGCAGCTATGCTAAGTATGAGTGAGATAGTATTTATACTAATTTTATTTCCACATTTTGAATTTAAATGTTTCAAATGGTTTTATATTAATAAAATATGTGGAGAGTATAAGTCATATTTTCGCCAATTACCTAGCTATAATCGCTTTGTTGAATTGATGCCAAAAGGTATATTAGCATTATCAAGATTATTAAATTACTTGATGTATGAATTTAAAAAACAATCATTAGGCATTAATTATATAGATTCTACACGTATCGCTGTATGCCATAACAAACGCAATACTTCTCATAAAGTATTTGCATCTATTGCAGAAATAGGTAAATCTACAATGGGCTGGTTTTTAGGGTTTAAGTTACATATGATTATTAATACTAAAGGGCAAATAATATCTCTTTCATTTACTAAAGGTAATTGTGATGACAGAATGCCTGTGATGAAATTAATAAAAGGTTTATTTGGTAAGTTGTTTGGTGACAAAGGTTATATTAAAAAAGAGCTAACTGAAGAATTGCATAAGCTTGGTATTACCCTAATTACTCCTATGAAGAAAAACATGAAAGCAAAACTTATACCTATCAATGTATTTGATTTAATTATGAGTAAAAAACGTATTTTAATTGAATCAGTATTTAATATATTAAAAAATAAGCTACAACTTTGCCACACAAGGCATCGAAGCATTAAAAACTTTTGTGTCCATGTATTGTCAGTATTAATTGGTTATCAATTATCACCAGTTAAACCATCAATTAATTTAGAGTATTCTAATTTGATGGATTTTTAGTAATTGCTTATCCCGAATTCGCATATAATAAAAAGATAACAATAAAAATCTTAATTTAAATTTGGGCTAAACTAACCCAAAACAACCACTATTTAAGCACATTTTTAATTTTTTTAGAGAATACTTAGAATTAATATAAGCCATTGGCATTTAAAGACTTTATACGTATTTTTATAGTATTTTAATGGTGGAAGTGGCGGGAGTTGAAAACGCGTCCCAAAAATCTCCCCAAATATTGCTTC
>CALMTA010000250.1 GCA_937872505.1 uncultured Neisseriaceae bacterium
ATGTTCAAGCATAATAATTTATTATCGATTCATAATCGATATCTTCATTAATTTGTGAAACATTTTCGCGTACTCTATCATTATGACGTTTTAAATTTATATCCTCAATTATACAATCTTCAACGACTGGTATAAAATCACTCCTAGTAGATATAATTTCAAAAGCGCCTAAATCAACTGCTCGTGTAATAGTGTTTTCCCTTACCTTTTCTTCGACTTTAACAATTGTTTCTTTTATTTCTGGTTGCATTTTTTGATCTTTAGTCGATCCTGGAGATACTTTTTCTACTACTTTTTTTTCTAAAGCTGAAGAATCAGTAGTTGCTTTAGAAGTAGTATGCGTAAATTTCGGTGCTACAAAAGTCCTCTCATTAGTGTTATGTTTTTCAGAATTTCTTTCTCCAGGTAAAGTATTTAATAAATCACTTTTAGTGTTTGAAATTCCTTTAGAAATATTTGGTGTTGGTCTAACAGTTTGTACCTTTGGATTACTCCTATTAACCCCAACCGTCCTAGTTTTATTATATGGCTTATTTAGTGTTGTATTATTAGGGCTATTTCTATTATTTCCTTGATAATTATTTTGTCTTTCCCTAGATCTTGGTGTACTATCAAAATTTCTTTCTATTTTCTTTAAACCAACTGGTGCTGGTAAAAACTTATTTTTAATCCATTTTGAAACTTTATTAAATAATTTATTTAATCCAAATGGCCTAATTTTAATTACTGGTGCAGGCATAGCTGGTACAATATTTTTTATAATTGCTTTATGTGCTACATCTCTAATTTTTTTATCGGAAATTTGTGTATTAAACTGAATATCCTCCCCTTGTTCAACTAAATTATAACTTTTGGAAGATAAATCATAGCCCTCATTAGAAATTTTCTTGATTTTATAATTAGGAGTTTCTAAATATTCATTGGGAATTAATACTATTTTAACTTTAGTTCTATTTTCTATTTTAGCAATATCATCACGTTTTTCATTTAGTAGATAGGTAGCAACTGTAACGGGTAATTGTATATGTAGGGCTGATAAATAATTAGTATTTTTAATAACCTCTTCCTGTATAATTCTTAAAACATGAACAGCTGTTGATTCAGTCCCGCGAATTATTCCTACTCCGGCACATCTAGGACAAGCAACAGTAGTAGATTCTTCTAATGAAGCTTGCAACCTTTGCCTTGAGAGTTCCAGTAATCCAAATTTAGATAATTTCCCCATTTGAATTCGTGCTCGATCTAATCCTAGTTGCTGTTTAAAAAAGTTCTCAATTTCACGTTGATTTCTTAAATTTTCCATATCAATAAAATCAACTACAATTAATCCCCCTAAATCTCTTAAACGCATTTGTCTTGCAATCTCATCTGCAGCTTCTAGATTAGTAGCAAACGCTGTTGCTTCAATATCACTACCTTTATTTGCTTTTGCAGAATTTACATCAACTGCTGTCAATGCTTCTGTATGATCGATTACGATTGAACCACCTGAAGGTAAATGTACCACCCTTGAATAAGCAGATTCAATTTGATGTTCAATTTGAAAACGAGAAAAAAGAGGTATATCGTTTTGATATAATTTGATTCTATTAACAAAAACTGGCATCACATGTGACATAAATTGATGCGCTTGTTCAAATATATCTGGTACATCAATTAAAATCTCACCTATATCTGGGGAAAAATGATCTCGAATTGAACGTATAACCAACGAACTTTCAGGATATACTAAAAAACTACCCGCATTACTTGAAGATGCTGTTTTGACTGCTTCCCATAGTTTTAATAGGTAGCTTAAATCCCATTGTAGCTCTTCTCTAACTCTACCTAAAGCTGCAGTCCTAGCAATAATACTCATTCCACTTGGTACTTCAAGTTCTGATAAAACCGATTTTAGTTCATCACGCTCTTCACCATCAATACGTCTAGAAATGCCTCCACCACGTACATTATTTGGCATTAATACTAAATAACGTCCTGGTAAAGATACATAAGTTGTTAATGCAGCACCCTTATTACCACGTTCGTCTTTTTCTATTTGAATAATTAACTCAGTTCCCTCAGTTAATTTTGTGAAATCTTTATAACGTCCTGTATCTGACAAATAAGCAGCATCAATTTCTTTAAAAGGTAAAAATCCTTGCTTTTCTGTACCATAATCAACAAAACACGCTTCTAATGAAGGTTCAACTCTTGTAATAATACCTTTATAAATATTACCACGTCTTTGAACTTTACTAGTAGTTTCAATATCAAAATTTATTAGTTTTTGATCTTCAACTATTGCAACTCTCAGTTCTTCCTGATGTGTTGCATTAAATAACATTCTTTTCATTTAAGTACCTTTATATTTTGGTTATAAAAGTACCCTATTTGTAATAATTAACTTTAAAAAATTACACATTAATTAATGTATTTTATATTTATTGATATTAATAAGATATTGTTTTATTTAAAATTAATAAGAGATTTCAATCGAATCAAATTTTAATTTTAAAAACGCTTTTTAGCATTGTGCGGGTACTAATATAGCTACCCAGTCGCTTACTAATTAGATTGAACATATTAATTATTTTATCTTATTTCAAAAAACATATCTTGATTTTACACTAATCAATTTGAAGTTTTAAACTTCATAAACTCTGCAATAACTCATAAACTTTTTATTAAAAAGTATTTATGAACATTAATTAACAATAAGGCACTTAATTTATTTATTCTTTTTATCAAAATAAGTTATGCATCATGCTAGCTGTTAATTATCTTATTATTAACATTCTTTAATCCCATTTTATGAAGTTCCTCATTTTTTATACCTAATCATAAACATGGTGTAAATAGCATTTGCAACTTATTTAAAAAACTTTAAGTTACCACTTGATATAAACTATTAGCCCCTTAATTCTTTAAAAGCTAACTAAAATATCATAGGATAAACTTGTTATTTGTATATCTTTATTAACTATTTAATAGCTCAATTTTGCCAACTTAATGCGTTTTATAAAAACAAAATGAAATCCATAAAAATAATTTAGATATAGATATTAATGTGATAGTATACTATATTTTAATGAAAACTGCAAATGTTAATTTAATAAGTCAAAGGTAATTTTTTTAAATATTTTAGTTTAATATGATTTTGTACTTTAAAAACCCTTAGGAAAAAAATGAATAATTTTAATAAAAATAAAGTCAACTTTTATAAAGTTACTGAAAAAGATGAAAATATGCGCTTAGATAATTTATTAATTAAAATTCTAATAGGAGTGCCTAAATCTCATATATATAAAATTATCCGTAGCGGAGAAATAAAAGTTAACCAAAAAAAATCAATTGTAAATGCAAAAATTAAATTTGGCGATATTATACGTATACCGCCTATCAAAATTTCTGAAAAAAAACCTACTAAAAATATTCCTATTGCTAATTTTCCAGTTTTATTTGAAGATGATTATTTCTTAATTATTAATAAACCCAGTGGAATCGCTTGTCATGGAGGAAGCGGAGTTAGTTTTGGCATTATAGAACAATTACGTAAAACTCTTCCTACTATTAATTTTTTAGAATTAGCCCACCGCCTAGATAAAGAAACTTCAGGAATTTTAATCTTAGCTAAAAAACGCTCAGCTTTAGTTGGTTTGCAAGAACAAATACGCAATAATCAAACTAAAAAAATATATTTAGCTTTAATAATAGGTTCTTGGAAAGATAAATCAAAAAATATCAAAGAACCTTTATATAAATATTTGACTAAAGACGGCGAACGTAGAGTTCGGATAGATAAAGAAAATGGACAATTTGCACATACTATTTTTTCTCTTATCCAAAAATTTGAAGGCTTTAGTCTAGTTAAAGCTGACTTAAAAACAGGCAAGACTCATCAAATCAGAGTTCACCTACAACATATAGGAACCCCTATTGCCGGAGATACAAAATATGGTGACTTTGAAATTAATAAACAATTATTTAAAAAAGGATTAAAGCGAATGTTTCTGCATGCAGCTGAAATTATCTTTATTCATCCTATAACTAAGGTTGAAATTAAAATTAAAGCTGAATTACCCCAAGATTTATCATTATTCATAGATAATTTAAATACTTCTAATAATAATTAAATTATTAATTAAAATTGCCCCCTTACTTAAGTGTAAATTACGGTATAATTATGGTATAATATGTTGATTAATGAGCATAATTAATAAAAGGCTTCTATAAAATGACAGATCAAATAAATCAAACTTATGACAGCAATAGTATTAAAGTTCTAAAAGGCTTAGATGCTGTTAGAAAACGTCCAGGGATGTACATTGGAGACACATCAGATGGAACAGGTCTACATCATATGGTATTCGAGGTTCTCGATAATGCTATTGATGAAGCTTTAGCAGGTCACTGTGATACCATCAAAGTTACAATTCATGAAGATAATTCTATTTCTGTAGAAGATAATGGTCGTGGTATACCCACAGATATTCATAAAGAAGAAGGCCGCTCTGCTGCAGAAGTAATAATGACTGTTTTACATGCGGGTGGTAAGTTTGATAACAACTCTTATAAAATTTCTGGTGGTCTACATGGCGTTGGCGTATCTGTTGTAAATGCCTTATCAGATTGGTTAAAACTAACAATTTGGCGTGATGATAAAGAATCTACTATGCAATTTAAAAACGGCGTCGCAGTAGCCCCTCTTAAAACAATTGGCGATACACCAAATGTTCATGGAACAAGAGTCCAGTTTATGGCGAGTGCAGAAATTTTTGGCAAAATTGAATACCATTATGAGATTCTAGCTAAACGAATTCGTGAATTATCTTTTCTTAATAATGGTGTAAAAATTACTCTTATAGATAAACATGATGGTCGAGAAGAAAACTTTGCTTTTTCAGGCGGAGTTGCTGGTTTTGTAAATTATATGAATAGAAATAAGACAGTATTACACCCAAAAATATTTTATTGTAACTCAGAAAAAGATGGAATGGGTGTAGAAGTTGCTATGCAATGGAATGATTCTTATCAAGAAAATGTTCAATGTTTTACAAATAATATTCCTCAACGTGATGGCGGCTCCCATCTTTCAGCTCTAAGAGCCGTTATGACAAGAACTTTAAATCAATATATTGAAGACCAAGAATTAGCAAAAAAAGCCAA
The DNA here is from genome assembly GCA_937872505.1 of uncultured Neisseriaceae bacterium. Classification (GTDB taxonomy): domain Bacteria; phylum Pseudomonadota; class Gammaproteobacteria; order Burkholderiales; family UBA11063; genus Aquella. The sequence goes on from CALMTA010000250.1 coordinate 5,149, forward strand.
AGTTACAACTACTGGTGATGATATGCGTGAAGGGTTAGTATGCGTTTTATCAGTTAAATTGCCTGATCCAAAATTTTCATCACAAACTAAAGATAAACTAGTTTCCTCAGAAATTTCACCAGTTATTCAAGAAGTCTTAGGCGATGAACTAAAAACTTATCTCCTAGAAAATCCAGCAGATGCAAAAATTATTTGTAGTAAAATTATCGAAGCGGCAAGGGCACGAGAAGCAGCGCGTAAAGCCCGTGAATTAACAAGACGCAAAGGGGTTCTAGATGGCTTAGGTTTACCTGGAAAATTAGCAGACTGCCAAGAAAAAGATCCTGCATTATGTGAACTATACTTAGTTGAGGGTGATTCAGCCGGTGGCTCAGCAAAACAAGGACGCGATAGAAAATTTCAAGCAATTCTCCCACTAAAGGGTAAAATCTTAAATGTTGAACGGGCTCGTTTTGACAAAATGTTATCATCTCAAGAGGTAGCTACCTTAATTACAGCAATGGGCACTGGAATTGGAGCAGATGAATACAATCCAGATAAATTACGCTACCATCGTATTATTATAATGACTGATGCTGATGTGGATGGTGCACATATTAGAACATTACTATTAACATTCTTTTATAGACAAATGCCCGAATTAGTAGAAAGAGGACATATATATATTGCTCAACCTCCATTATATAAAGTTAAACAAGGTAAAAATGAACGTTATGTTAAAGATGATGAAGAATTTAATCAATACTTACTAGGCTTAGCTTTAACTGATGCAAAATTTGTCGCTGATGGTAAATCAATTCTTGATGGTGCAAATTTAAAAAAAGCAGCAAAAACATTTTTAAAAGCAAAACAAGTTATTGATTTGCAAAGTCGTTTTATGGATAAGCAGGTTTTAGAAACGCTATTAAAAATTCCTAAAATTAGTCTAGATACAGAAGAAAATGTTTCAGAAGCTATTGATAACCTCAAAAAAAATATGACCGAATTTTCAATAGACTTTGAAAGTTTATTTGATGATATCAAACAACAATATTGCATAAAAACAACTCGCATAGAACATGGTAACCACATAAATTCTAATATAGATAGTTATTTTATAAATAGTAATGATTACTCTAAAATAATAACTGCTCAAGAAGCCGTTAATCATATTAATGGTGCTAATTTATTTATTTATAGAGGTGACAATAATAAAAATGTTAATACTTTTGCCGATGGATTAGATTGGCTCTTAAACGAAGTAAAGAAAAATTTATCTATTCAACGCTATAAAGGTTTAGGAGAAATGAATGCATCTCAATTATGGGAAACCACTATGGATCCATCAGTTCGCCACTTACTTAAAGTTACTATCGAAGATGCTATATCAGCAGACAATATTTTTAGTACTTTAATGGGTGATGATGTAGAGCCTCGCAGAAATTTTATAGAAACTAACGCCTTAAGAGCAAGAAATATTGATATTTAATAAATTTTATTATTGTTTATAACTCTAAAACAACAAAAGCACTTGATAAATTTGTTTCATCACTAAGAGATAAGTGACAATAACAAATTTTTTTCTCTTCAAGCCAGTTTTTAATATCTTTATTAAAATTAAAAATTGGCTTTCCTAATTCATTATTACTAATAATAATATTTGGCATTAGAATTGGTGCTCTAAGTCCAGTTCCACAAGCTTTAGCAAAAGCTTCTTTAGCCGCAAACCTTTTAGCTATAAACTTTACTTTATCTTGTCGCAATATTAATTCCTGATATTCTTCTTCAGATAATATTCTATTAATAAATCTTTGCCCATATTTAGCAATTATTTTAGCTATTCTCACATTTTCTACTATATCATGACCTATAGAATATATCATGCTTTATATTCTTTCCTCTAACATTAATCTTTTCATTTCAGCTACTGCTTTTGGTAAACCCCAAAAAACACTCTGCGCTATAATTGAAAACCCAATATTTAATTCACGTATCTGAGGTATGCACGCAATTGGTTTTACATTATGATAATTTAAACCATGCCCCGCATTCACAACTAACCCTAAAGAATCAGCAAATTCAGCCATATCCTTAATTTTATAAAACTCTTGAGAATTATTATAATTGCTTTTTTCATTAGCATATCTACCAGTATGAATTTCTATTGCGTAACTATTAATTTCACGACAAGCAGTAATCTGTTTTACATCAGCATCAACAAAAATTGATACTAATATATTGTTTTTACTAAGTATTTTCACTATTTCCGCAATATTTTCATAGTTATTAATTACATCTAGCCCACCCTCCGTAGTTAGTTCCTGACGCTTTTCTGGAACTAAACACACATACTCGGGATGTATTTTCAATGCAAAATCCAACATGTTTTTTGTAGCTGCCATTTCTAAATTTAATTCAGTTTTAAGGGATTTACGCAAAAGCAGCACATCCTCATCTTTAATATGACGTCTATCCTCTCTTAAATGAACCGTTATTAAATCGGCCCCACTTGTTTCAGCAACTAACCCAGCCTCCACCACACTAGGAAAACTTTCTCCCCGAGCGTTACGGATTGTAGCAATATGGTCAATATTTACACCTAATCGAATCATTTTATTGTTTCCATCAAATCAATTTTAAAAGCAGATTTTATCATTAATAAAATAATAAACTAATTTTTTATAATTATAACATCTTAAAATATCGTACTAAAAAAATAGGAAATGCTTATGAATAACAATATTACTGCATTACGCCAAAATACAAATACACCGCTTTTTTATAAAAAAACAAATTTAAATAAAACTAAACAACAGATATTAGAAACTTTTTCTAAAACAATTTTTTCGGAAAGTTGGAATAACTGCCAAAATTCACCCTCATTGAAAATAGCTTTTGGTTTTGATTATGTTCCATTTAAATCAGTTTCTTTATTTGCAATAAATGAAGAAGAAATTATGACTTTAAGCAGAAATAAAAAACATAATTGGTTCACCACTCATATTTTAAATGCCAATAAAAATATTACTAAAAGCTCTATAGATATGGCTGCTACAATATTCATTAAAGAAAATTTTGCAGATGCTTTTATAAATGATAAATTCAATACCAGAGGTTTTAAAGCTTTTCTCAAAGATAAGCTGCTAGAAAATATAAATATTGACCATATTGATAATAAATACTGTAATAATATTAAATATGATATAGCTAATAATCAAATTATATTTAACAACTATACATACAAATTAGATAATAACAATTATTTAAAAACCCCTCTAAAAACTCAAGGTATGATATCTAATCAATTTATTCGTAATACTTATAATAATGATTTTATAAAATATTCTAAAAAATATGCAATAACATATATTGAAAACCTAAAAATAAAAATTAATGAGCTACCAAAAAAAGAACAAGAGATTTTAATTAAACAAATTATTTGGTTTTATAAAATACTAAATGGTTGTCAACGAAATTTATCCAAATATAAAGCTAATTTTGAATATTTAAGACATCTTGTTACTCCCATTTTTATAGCTTTAAAAATAACTATTAATAAAAATAATACAATAGAATCAGTTAAAGAACAACAAAATGAATTTATTAATGTGGCTTTAATTATTAATTTTCGAAGAAATAAAGGGCAACTCGCCAAACAATTTTTTATAAAAACCCCCATTATAAGTTTAAGTATTGGTGCTTTAATCTATTCCTTTTATTTTAACTTTATCGGATATTTTAATGAAATAACCATCGTTTTATTGATCATAGGCATCTACGAAACTTTTAGAGCTATAAAAGAAGCTATGGATGAAACTGCCGCCCAAATTAATGCCGGTGATAGATTAAATTCTTATACCTCTAGCTTTAATAAAACAATGAATATATTAATTAGAAACATTAATGAAGACTCTAATAAATATAAAAATGATACTTTATGGAAAGAAGTTCCTAAAATGTGTAATATTACTAACTTATTTAGAGAAAATGATATTTCTTTATTAGAAATAAATACATTAAGTAAAAAAATAATGCTAATATTTGAAAATCCATATCATCAAGATATTAGAGATATTGAATTTATTGAATTAATGTAAAAATGCTTTTTCTAATAAAAAATAACCTGGTTTTATAATATTAGAATATTATAAACCAAGTTATAACTCAAATATTTATTTTATACTGAAACTCTTGATAAACTATCACTTTCTGTATTTTCAATTAAAATATTTAAATTTTCATCAAACGTTATTACATTTCTTTTGTTGAAATATCTTAGATTATTATCATTTTTATCAAAGTATTTATTAAGGCTTTCCTTTTGCCTAGGTGCAAAATATTCAGTTATTTTTGTTTGAGTTTGATGTTTTTTAATCTTTTTATTTAAATTGTTTATATAATTAATTTTTGCATTTGCACTGATTTTCATATTTTATATAATCCTTTATATTAAAAACTTATATTGAATAATAAAAGCGTATTTTAACCTAAATAATTATTGATAAGTTAATTATGTTTTGTAAATAGCTTTAGATTTATATTTAATCGGGTAAGGATATTATAAGCTGTTGGTAAAGTGCAATCTATAGAATAATTACTTTTTAATAAATACTGAATATCATATCCAAAAGCTTTTTTTCTATTATTTTCTTTCAAATAGATTAAAACTATATTTCTAAACTCCGCTTCTTTTTCTCGTGATAAATATAAGTTTCTACCCCTTCCTTGTTTATCTTTTAATCCATCCAACCCCAATTTATCTAACTTATTAAGCCATCTATGTATCATTCGGCTGCTTTTATGAATAATATTCGCTACTTCAATAACAGTTTTACCGGCAGCTATATGTGATAAAGCAAGATAGCGTATTTTTAGTGCTGGATTTTTTTCTTGTTTTGTTAGTTTTACAAAATCATAATTTTTAAAGTTAGCGGGTAATTTTACTTTTTTCATTTTATATCAATTCCTTAAAAATATTTTTATATAATTATGGTTTTCATTTGTATCATTTTAATTTTATGAGAGTTATATATTAGATCGCATTTTTATAACTATAAAAAATTTTAAAGTCTAACTTAAATGCAACTTTAGAGGCAAATTGTAACTTATAATCACAATTTTTGTCAATTATTTGTTATATAAATTTTACAGATAATATATTTTCTGGCGTTAAGATATGGTTGTTGCGTTTATGCTATAATATTGTTTTGATGAATAGTAATGCTTAATAAATATGGAGTAAATACAAGATGATTATTTCTCAATACCCGCAGAAACTTAGCGAGGTATTAACAGCTTTAATTCAAGAACATAAAATTAATGAATCGGAGTTAGCTCGTAGAATTAATTTACCTAGAGCAACTATTAATAGAATAACATCTGGTAAAATAATCGACCCAAAATCTTCAACTCTTACATTAATTGCTAATTATTTTAATATATCAATAGATCAATTATTAGGATATGAAAAAATTAATTTTTCACACACATTAAAATTAACCAATAGGATACAAGTTCCTTTATTAGAGTTAAATCAATTAATAGATATTTATAAAAGAACAAAACAATTAAATTTAGACTTATTATCATATAAAGAAGCCATAACATTTGAATATGACGCTAATCATAAAAAAATGTTTGCTCTAAAAATATATGGAGATGCAATGTGGCCATATTTTGATAACAATTCTACAATAATTATAGACCCGACTATTCAACCTCAAAACAGAAGTTTTGTTATAACTTATATAGCTAAAACAGATGAAATTATTTTACGCCAACTATTAATTGATGTAAAATCAAGAGTTTTAACTCCTATAAATCCAGCCTTTAAATCTTTAGTTTTAGAAATAAAGGATATTATTATCGGAGTGGTTATTCACGTTGAAAAAACATTTTCCTATTAAAAAGTATAATTAATAAAAACTCTATAATGAATCATATCACTTACCAAAATCAAAATAAATACTTAATATATATCGTTGCATTTTATATAACAATAAAATTAATAGCATTTATAATGACTCACAAAATAATTCAATTTCATAATATTTCAATTTGTTTTTGTGCATTAATAATACCTATATGGTTCTTAACGGGAGACATAATTGCGGAAGTATATAATTATAAAATAGCAAAAAATTTATTATTATTAGCTGTAATATGCCAAACAATAATGGCATTAATATGTTATATTGGTTCAAAAACCATTTCCCCTAACAACTTTCTTCCCCAAAGTTTAGCATACAAAGAAATTTTTGAAATTCTCCCATTTAGCACTATTATAAATTCATTAGCTATATTTATTGGTGGATTAGTTAACGCTTATGTCATTGTTTTATTTAAAAATATATTAAATGGAAAATATTTTATAATAAGATGTTTTATAGCTAATTCTATAGGGGAGTTAGTTTTTACTATAATATCATATAGTTCTGGATTATTTGAAGGATTAAATATATTTATAGTGGTTAAATTAATAACCTCATCATATATAGTTAAATTAATAATTAGCCCATTATTACTTATACCTACTAGTATAATTTCCAATAAACTTAAAAATCTTGAGTTTTCCAATAATAAAAATAACATTTTAGATGAAGTTACTTTAAAAAAATCAATCAACTCAAAAAATAATTTTATATTGCACTTAAAAGAAAACAGTAAAGGTGAATCATATTTTACCACTCACAGCATAAAAATGCCTATAGAACATGAGCTAGGAAAATTATCAGAAAATTATAAAAATATAAGCTTAAGATTTGGAGAATTTAAAAGCGGAATATCTATAGAATTGCATAATTCTCTAAACTCTAAAATTTTAATATGCCTAAGTGGTGAAATAGAAATTACAACAAATAATAGGATTATTAAATATTTAAAAAATGGAAATGTTCTTTTTTTAAATGATATAAAAGGGATTGGACATAAAATTAAAACGATTTCTGATAGCACTCTTATTATAATTAATTTAAGTAGTAACGAATTAAATCAAATTTAAAAAATCACTTTCATATTATGTTCAATATCTAATTTTTAGAGATAGGCTTATTAGTTTTTAGTAATTTAGGATAATAGCATGCCAATATTAAAAAATTTATTCAATAAAATTAAATTTAAGTACTTTTTTATTAAAAATTTATTTAGTTTTAGTAATTACTATTTAATTAAATTTGAAGAATATTATTATTGCATTAAAGCTAATTCATATATATTAGTATTTAGATTAAGAAATAAAACACTAATTCAAAAACTTACCATTAATGAAGCATTTTTTAATAAAAATTTTTTAAAGTATATACACCCTTTAGATGCTTATAAAATAGGGATAATTTCAGGAATGCAAAGAAATAAAATTATATTTAATACGCAGGAATATAAAAAAAATGCTAATAACCAAAAAATCCTTAAAATAGCCCCCTTATTCTTAATTAAAAGTTTTTATTTACTCGATAATAATACTGACATTGTAGTCTATTTAGTAAATTCTGACAGTAAATTCCATATTAAATTGCAAGACATACCTACAAAACTTTTTTTAATTTATGGATTAAATCCTATCCACGCTGCTACAATAGGATTACTTGTTAGCGAATATTTTATTAAAAAACTTAACTTTTAATAAATTTCTCAAAGCATTTACTTTACCTGTATTAGAAATTGTGAAACATAGCAAAAAATTGAAGACCTTTATACTTGATAATATTGTAAGTAATAAACATTTAAAAAATTATTTTAATATTATATAAAATAATTGCTAATATAGAAACTAATAACAATAAACAAGCAGATGTTTTATGGGCTATATTGACTCTTGGGATATGGATGCAAAAAAATGTTTAATTTAAACAAAATTCCCATTCATTATAAAATTACTATAATTTATACATTAATACTCTTTTTAGATATAGTGTGCGAAACACCATATTTAAGAAACTGGCAAAAATTTATCCCTGAATATGAACATCGTGTAATTCAGGGATGGAATTGGCCTGGAGAAATAAATAATCCAGCAGATTTTGAGAGTAGCGGTCGGGCAAGTACTTTACCTAAATTTGTGCATTGGCTGACTAAAGATATTTTAGATCAAATATTAATTAAAACTAAGTTCACTATTGAAAAATCATCATATATTGATAGAATAGGTCAGTTCCCTAATGATTTACTTTTAGATGGTCGCGAAAGCGTTGGTGCAATAGCTAGAAAAATCTTATAAATTATCAGACAAATAGCACTAATTTATAAAAGTTAAAACAGATATATGGCTATTGCTTAACTATTATTTAATATTATTAACGTGCTATAAAATTTTTATTACAATAATAAGTTAATTTACTGGAATACTTTGAACGGGGTAATTAATAATTAATTTTGACGCATCAAACCCTTGCTCTTTAGCAAATTGAATAGCTTGGTTTAACTGGTCGTGATTAATATTCTCTGTGCGGGCTAGTATCCATAAATATTTATGGTCTGGGCTACCTACAATTGATATATTATCATAGTCAGTATTTAGTATCCAATAATCACCGTAACCAAAAGGCAACCATCTTAACCATTTAGGTAAAAATGTTACTTTCAATTTGCCAACAGTAGATGATTCAACAAAATTTGCTGCACCAAATGCAATATCAAGTTTGTTATATCTGGTATTGCATTTATTCACTACAATAATCTGTAGCTTATTGTCTGGATTAACTGAATAATTAGCATTAATTGGGACAATACAAGCTTTCTCAAATCGATTAGGTAGCCTTGCAATTTCATACCAATTACCTAAATACCTATTGCTATCAAAATTTCTAATTGATTGAACTCCAATAGCGTAACTCATATTTACAAAGAATGCTAAGACAAATAAAACAAAATATCTCATGATATTCCTACCTTTACTAAAACATGTCACTTACATATCTTATCTGCATATAAACTACCAAATTATAGTTTATATACAAATATTTTACTAAAAAAATGAAATATTAATGTGAAATAATTTTTTAGAGAAGGTGAAGCCATAAAATTTGGGATACGCTGTATTTTTGACACATAATGGGCATATCACTCCCAGATTATGCCTAGCTGTTACACCATATACAATAAAAATCAAATAATATCAATTTATTACTCTTTATAAGTATTTGCGAAATCTCAGTAAGGTTTTGATTTTTTCAATATGAATTGGTTGCGGGGGCTGGATTTGAACCAACGCATATCCTATCTTAAGATATTGAAAATATTAATATTTTATTTTTATTTAAAAAAATCTAGGCAAAATCTGGGCAATACATACAAATTATCCCATTCATTCTTTGATTCTATTTTTTATAATAAAGCTATTGAACTTTGTTGATTTAGATAAATCTATGATTCAATATCTAAAAAATATAAGCTAGTTAAATCATAAATTTATTTTTATTAAACTCTCTAATGTATTTAATGTTAAACTCTTAGTACTATATACGCCCTCACAATTTTTCAAAAAATTCATACTATTATAAACTTCATCTGCAACAAAAATAAATATATTGTGTTGTCTAATTGATTTTAGCTTTTCTAGTGTTAAATCAATCCCTAATGTTATTTGAATCATTACATCTAGTGGTGACATTTGTGCTGTTTTTATGAATTGCTTATATCTTTCTCTCAAGGTTCTTTTAGCCCCAATTCCATAAGTTTTATTATTTAATTCAAAGAAAAAATCAAACTCAGTTGATTTATCATTTTTATCATGACTTTTTGTAATTTTATCTCTCTCTATCCCTATATTAATTAAAACTGAAAGAATGCGATCTTCATAATTTATACCACTATCACTTATTATAGATTGATTTACACTTTCATTAAATAATAACATAAATATTTGATTAGGTTCTATACCTTTAGATTTTAATTCAATTGCTAATTCAGATAAACTCTTTATATATTCTTCAGAATCTTCAGAAATAAAATTGGTCTGATAATCGTTAAGATTGTCAAAAAATATAAGTGATAACAATGCCCCATTAACTCTTGTAGAATATGGGCTATAAACCGTTATTTTGTCGTATTGAAGTGATAATGGATCTATTTTCTCAAGTTTTGATAAATCAAATAAATCTTGGGCTTTTGCTTCTTCAAGTAGTAAATCTTTTATGGAATATAACTTTAAGCTAAATATAAATAGTTTTAAAGTTAATTCATTTTCTATTTTTTCAACTACGTCAAAACACAATTTTTGTTTTAGTGAATCTTTTTTAATTTTTTTTTCAATAAAATTAATAATTTCATCTTTAATTTGAATGTAATTTTCTTTAATGTAAAATGTATAAATCTTTAAAATATTTTTTGTCTGAATGCTTGTAAGTTTTGATTTTACTAAGTATTTAAGAAAGAAATAAAATTTTAAATTTATATCAAAATTATCTTCTGTAATCTTTATTTTTTTAAATTTCATTATTTAATGCTTTTAAAATATTCTTTGCAATTGCTTCAATAACTGGTACTGAAACACTATTGCCAAATTGTTTATATGCTTGAACATCACTAACAACTATATTAAAGTTATCAGGAAACCCTTGTAACCTTGCTGCTTCTCTTGGAGTTATTTTTCTTGGATTTAAAGAATTTTGCTCAATTAATATTTCCGAACCATCTTTATAATATCTTGCACTCAAAGTACTAGTATATTCAGATGAATTATTAAATAAAGAATAACCAAATCCATTACCTTTTATTTTATGCTCCAACCTCCTTCTTTGATGCCCCATCCATAATCTATCCGATATAGTGTACTTAATATCTACGTTCTCTTCTAAAATATCACCAACTTTAATTGTAACATTTAAGCCATCTGGAAATTCAAATTTTATATTATGATCTAAAAAACAAATTATATAAATACGTTCTCTATTTTGTGGTACCCCAAAATTTTTAGCATTTAATATTTTATGATATACTTTATACCCTAAATTACTTAATGTTTCATTTATTATTTGAAATGTATTACCTTTATTATGAGTTATGAGCCCTTTTACATTTTCTAAAAATAAAACCTTTGGTTTATGGTATTGTGCTATTCTAGCTATATCAAAGAAAAGTGTGCCCCTAATATCATTAAACCCTTTTCTTAATCCAGCTAATGAAAAAGCTTGACAAGGAAACCCAGCTAAAATAATATCATGTGCAGGTATTTCAACTTCATTGATTTTAGTTATATCATTATCTGGTATCTCGTTAAAATTCGCAAAATATGTTTTAATTGAAAATTTATCTATTTCAGAAGAAAATACACATGATAATTTATTATGAAAGACTTTTTCAAAACCTAATCGTATACCACCAATCCCTGCAAATAAATCAATCGCTCGAAAACTACCAAACTCTGATTTCATGATAATTACCTTTAATATTTAACTTTCTAAAACACTTAAAAATTTATTTTTGATTACCATAATCAAGAAATATTTTACCATTAATATAATATTCCATGAATATTTGCATATATTATTCCAAAAATATAAAATCTTGAATATCTAAATATATTTAAAAAGATTAACTTGGTTAATACGAAATTTACAGCTTAAATGCTTTGATGGTGTAGGAGTTACAAGCAATTACATCTTAAAAAATTAACCTAATATTAACCAGATTTTTAAAAAGTTTAGCTAGACAAATCCTGCGCATCGCAAGCTCCGCAATACTTTTAAGTCAGCAAAGTAACTTCTATGACAACCTGTCAACTATATTTTGCTAAAAAGTTAAAAAGTATTAAAAAATAAGTAAGTTTGCATAAAAAATATAATTACAACTTACTTGCCTTCTACGTGCTAAAAATAAACCCAAAAATTCATATTTATAATTAGATAGCATCTGCTAACCAATTGATTTCCAAAGTTTTACGTATTTGATTAGAAAATACTTTTTTAGTTTTAATCTCGCTATTATCTTTTTGTATATCATTATTATTTTCTCTGATTTTAGAGGTTAATCTATTAGGAGTTAATTCATCTTCAAAAAACCAAGAGTACTTCAATGTAAAATAAATCAATTGTACTAATTTTCTAGTTGTTGCAACTATTGCTTTGCCATGACCTTTAGTAGCTCGTAATTTTTCATAAAATTTATTTAATTTATGATTTTTCGTAATTGCTACCATAGCACATTCAATAAGATTACCCCGTAATGTAGCATTACCTTTTTTAGATATACCACTATGTTTTATGGTTTCGTTAGAGTTTCTAACTATTGGTACAAGCC
>CALMTA010000251.1 GCA_937872505.1 uncultured Neisseriaceae bacterium
AAATATGCGCTAAATTTCTTGATTCTGTTGATTTAGGTGGGCTAAATTACATTATTGCTGCCCTTTTTGGTATTATGCGCGGAGCTGTAGTTTGTTCTTTATTAGTTATAACTATTGAAATGCTCCATTTGGATAAGATGCATGCATGGAAAGAAGCAAAACTATATCCAGTATTAACACCGGTAATATCTTGGATTGTTGATGCAATACCTAAATCAATTAAAGAATTTACTTAAAATTTTTAGGATATAATATATTTATGTGCGGTATTATCGGAATAGTATCAAATCAGCCAGTTAACCAGACTTTAGTAAATAGTTTAAAAGGATTACAACACAGAGGACAACAAGCAGCTGGCGTAGCCACCATGGACGGCAATTTTATGCATTTAAAAAAAGCTGTTGGATTAATTAAAGAAGTAATTACCAAGTATGATATGGATTATCTGCAAGGTAATGCCGGAATTGGTCACGTGCGCTATCCTACCTTTGGTTCTGCTAATGATCCAGAGCAAGCTCACCCCTTTTATGTTAATTCCCCTTTTGGCATAATGCTTGCTCATAATGGTAATTTAACAAATGCAATTGAATTAAGGGACGATGTCTTAAGAAAAAACCACCGACATGTGCGTACATTATCAGATTCAGAAATATTAATCAATATTCTTGCTTTTGAACTTGAACAATTAACTGTTAATAAATTATTAGATAATGATAAAATTTTTCAGGCTATATTTAATCTTAATAAAAGAATTGCTGGTGGTTATGCAGTTGTAAGTTTAATTGCTAATTATGGCTTGGTAGCCTTTCGTGATCCATTCGGCATTAGACCATTGATATTAGGAAAAAAAGTTGTTAATGGATATGAAACTCATTTAATAGCTTCAGAAAGTTGTGCTCTAGAAATAAATGGTTTTCAAATAGTTCGCGATATTAATCCCGGCGAAGCTATAATAATTACTCTTGACGGAAAATTAGAGTCAAAAATTTGTCATGATAACCCTAAACTTAGCCCATGTATTTTTGAATATGTATATTTATCAAGACCTGACTCTATTATGGAAAATATATCTATCCAACTAGTAAGAAGAAGGATGGGTAAATATTTAGCGCAAACAATCAAAAAACATAATTTAGATTTTGATGTAGTTATTCCAGTGCCTGACACTTCTAGAAGCATTGCTGTAGAAGTTGCAAATGAACTTAATAAACCATTTCGAGAAGGTTTTGTAAAAAACCATTTTATTGGTCGAACTTTTTTATTATCAGATCCAGAGCAAAGAAAAATTGCTGTTAGAAATAAATTAAGTCCAATTGGTGTTGAATTTAAAGATAAAAACATTTTATTAATTGATGATTCTATTGTAAGAGGTACTACTTCTAAAGAAATTATCAATATTATTAGACACTGCGGAGCTAAATTTGTATTTCTTGCCTCAGCTGCCCCTCAAATTAGATTTCCTAATGTATATGGCATAGATATGCCAACACATCATGAATTAGTCGCTTATAAACGCAGTGATGATGAAATAGCAGAAGCTATCGGCGCTGACAAAGTTATTTTTCAAACATTAGATAAGTTAAAACAATCAATTACAGATTTTAATGTAGATGTTAAAGACTTTGATACTTCATGTTTTGATGGAAAATATATTACAGGGAATATTACAGAAGAATACTTAAATTCTTTAATTACTGTAAATTAAGGCAGTACTGATGTTAATTTTATTTGGTGGAACCTTTGACCCAATTCATATAGGACATATAGCACTTGCTAATACTCTATATGATAATTTTCAGCATACAGTTACTTTTATGCCCACAGGTCTACAAACCTATAAAAAACCTCCAGTTGCCACTGCCACTCAACGCTTAGAAATGTTAAATTTAACTATCGCTAACAATAAAAACTTCAATATAGACACTTTAGAAATTTTAAGCAAAGAAACATGCAATACTTATAAAACTTTATCTACTATTCGTAAAAAAATTGGTAAAGAAACTCCTATATTTTTTTTAATTGGTTCAGATTCTCTAATTACATTAGATAGCTGGGATAATTGGCAAGATTTACTAAACTTAACTAATTTTATAGTTGCTAAACGCCCAGAATTTAATTTAGATAAAACCCAAACAAAAGTAGCTTTTGAATTTAACAAAAGAAAAACCCTAATTGTAAATAAAAATATTACTCATGGCACATTTTATTTAATGAATTTTACACCTATTAACATATCTTCAACGCAAATTCGCCATAATATAAAAAA
>CALMTA010000252.1 GCA_937872505.1 uncultured Neisseriaceae bacterium
AAAAGCTTTTGGGGGACAAGGAGCTTTGCGTGAGCTTATTGAATATATTTTAATTTCTCAAAATAAGTATGATGCTTATATAAAAAATTTTTTTTGAATAATATAGAACATAGAGATGAGTAGATTATACACTTCAAAATTATTTCAATTTGGAGCAATTGTAGTTGTTTCATCTTTATGTTTATTGCTTAATTCATTAACAAAAATTAATTTTGATGGAATTGAACTTCCTAAAGATCGTCCAGAATATAATGCAAAAGGGGTGGGTATAAGTGTATATAATAGGAGTGGCAAATTATTATATGATTTATCAAGTGAAACTGCTTGGGAATATCCATCAGATGATAAAGTTTATATGGATAATTTAAGTATAAACATGTATAATGAGAGTTCGGATATTCTCAAATACAATGTTTTCAGTCATAATGGCTGGGTTATTTATAATAATAAAACAGGGCTTTTAGGTGAAAGCACATTAATAACAGTTAATGATTTAGATCCTAAAAATATTATTCGGATATATGGTCAGCAAATTAATTTAAATTTAAATACCAACATGGCTACAAGTGATGAAGATGTTAAAGCTATCCAAAATAAAACCATGGTATCAGCCCATGGGTTTAGTTATGATCATGATAAAAAATTCCTAGTATTAAATTCTAAAGTTAAAGTAATATATGAAAAATAATTCAATTAAAATATCATTTCAATTTATACAAGTATTAATATTTTTAACTATTGTATTCCCGGTTTCTAGTTATGCTTTAAAAGGAGATGAGCAGCAGCCCATAAAGATTGAGGCTGATTCTGGCACTGCAGATATGAAGCAGATGATGACAGTTTTTAATGGTAATGTAGTTATTACCCAAGGTTCTTTAGTTATCCATGCAGATAAAGCTACAGCAGAACAAGATGCTAATGGTTATAGGTCTATTATTTTGTATGGCAAACCAGTTGTATTTGAACAAATTGATAACGACGGCGGCAAAATCGAAGGGCAAGGTAATCAATTTAATTATAATACTAAAAGCAATTTAGCCTTATTAACAGGAAGATCTAGAGTTAAGAAAGGCAACAATATTATTATTGCTAATGTAATTACCTATAATACGAAAACGCAAGTTTATAGTGCTACTGCCACGCCATCTAATGGAGTAAATAAAAAAACTAGTGGAAGAATAACTGTTATATTGGATAAAATTAATAATGATAATAGAAAATAAACCAAAAAGTGGTTTTTTAGAAGTAAAAAATTTAAAGAAGCGCTTTAAAAAGAGAATGGTAGTTAAAGATGTATCATTTTATATAAAAAGTGGTGAAGTAATTGGTTTATTAGGACCTAATGGTGCCGGAAAAACTACAAGTTTTTATATGGTATCTGGTCTTTTATCTAGCGATGGAGGAGATGTTATTTTAGACGGGGTAAATATTAAGAGGTTACCTATTCATAAAAGAGCGCAGTTAGGGTTAGGTTATTTACCACAAGAGTCTTCTATTTTTAGGCAAATGACAGTTGAAGAGAATATTAGGGCTATATTAGAATTAAAAAACTTGTCAAAAAAAGAAATAGATCGAGAATTAGATAATTTATTAATGGATTTAAACATTGATCATTTAAGGGAAGTAACCGCAATGGCTTTATCAGGGGGAGAGAGGCGCCGATGTGAAATAGCACGTGCTTTGGCAAATTCTCCGCGGTTTATTTTGTTAGATGAGCCATTTGCTGGAGTTGATCCAATCGCAGTTAGTGATATTCAAAAGGTAATAGTGTTTTTAAAAAATATGGGAATTGGAGTAATTATAACTGATCATAATGTGCGTGAAACGCTAAGGATATGTGATCGAGGGTATATAATAAATGAAGGGTTAGTATTAGCTAGTGGCGAACCCAGCCTTTTAGTAAATGATCCAAGAGTTAGAGAGGTCTATTTAGGAGAACATTTCAAGTTATGAATAATTTTTTATTATCAGATGCAAAAGACGCTGTTAGTTATATTAAATCCATATTTAAATCAGAAATTCCCAAAGTTGCTGTTATA
>CALMTA010000253.1 GCA_937872505.1 uncultured Neisseriaceae bacterium
CTACCAGCTAAGGCTATATAACCACCAGCAAAACTTTTCATCATAATAGTGTTATCAGTTTTTCTACTTGAACCGGTATTTTCATTACCAAAGTTAATCAAGTTAGCTAACACTGGGGTATCTTTTAATAAAGGACTAATTCTTATCCTAGAGAATTCCTCAGCCGTACCTTCAGTTGGTTGTATCATTAATATAGGGCTTGGGTCTTGATGAATAAAATAGCCAAGAACTGATAAAAGTATTTCTGATTTACCTAATTGACTACCTGCCATAAATACGATGTATTTATGTTTATTATCACTAAAACAGTCCATTACTTCTTTAGCATAAGGAATACGTGCTGTTTTCCATTGCCCAGCTTCAGGTGACGTTCCTTGAGAAATTACTCTATAAGTATCAGCCCATTCACTAACTGTTAATTTTGGTTTAGGTTTTAAAGTTTTAAAAAAAGCTGCTGACCAACTATTGCTCATTGTAGATTTTTTCTTGCTCTTTAATCCAAGATTGTAATTTTTCTAATTGTAATGCATTTTCATTACAAATATCATAATTATCAATTATTGAATTTGCAACGCTAGTGGCTTCAACTTCTGTGGAGTCTTCATTAATTCCTCTGGTGCTTTTGGGAATTGATACTTCTGGGATTGCGGCTCTATTGACGAAGTACAACCAATCAGTAGTAATATGATTAGTAGCATTAATATATTGCTTCTCATGGGCTAATTGCTCCTTTAGTTTATTAATAGTGATATTCTTAGTTGTTAATTCATCATGATAATTCTTTATAATAGATAAAGTTTTTAATTCACTTTTTGCTTGTTTAATATAATTTATTTGTAATTGTTTATAATTAGCTTCTAGTAATTTATATTTTTGATTATTCTTACCTTTATAATAACCAATACTATATATACTTGTAAGTAACCCTATGCTAAGTAAGAGATATAATAAATATTTATTCATTTTAGACTGCCTTAATTTTTAAGATAATATTTTATCATTAGAACCGTGTGCTATTTAAGTTAGTTAGTAAAATATTAATTTCGTCTTCTAATATTGCTTGTGCTTCATGAGCAGATTTATTTTCTAACTGTAATGCTAATCTGCTGGGTAGAGATAAAAGTGTAGTTCTTAATAAAGTTGCTACATGCTCTGCATCTGCTTCTACTTCAGTAATTGCTACATACTCTCCTTGTTTAATTTCATATTCTAATTGCTTTAGTTTTGCTAAATATTGTTCTTTTGCTAGTTTAGCTTTATTTAGAGCTAGAGCTATATCTACAGCACTTTGCATTCCATCTGACATGGAGTTAGTTGTAGTATTTTTCTTAATTAGTTCATAAGCTATTAGAGCTTTATCTAATATTACTTTACCTTTTACAATAGGTATTTTGCCAGCTTTAATAAGTTTATTGACATTAGCAGTACTAGTGCCAATTATTTCAGCAAATTTACGCTGGGTAACTAACTCCATTCAATTTTAGCTCACTTATAATACTGACATTTTAGGAATTACTGCTACATTACCACGCACTACTTCACGTAATTGTTCTCTATATTCTATAATAGCTTTTTGTTTAGTAAGAGAATAGTTATTAAACTTATCTGGTAAAACTTGCCAATCACTTTCTAATAATAAGATTTTTGCTTTAGCAATTAACTGTGTTTTTGCAATTTCCTCATAATTAATTATAACTTCAGTATAAATAAAACTTTTACCATTAAAATCCCATGTAAATTTACCAGAACTTTGTTTAGCAAAAAATTCTGTATATTGCTTTTGATTAATTTTTACTCCATCATTTGGTATATTTGCTCCATGAATATTATCAACATAAAACCCTTTAGATTGTGGTGAATAATAATACTGCATAATTAAATTCCTATGCAAAAAACAGAAATTAAAACTTCACTATTATCAGATAATTGTTTATTAATAAATATATTAAGTTGTGTATTATTAGGGCGAGATGCCATGACTCCATACAAATCATATGGGGCTGAAATAGAGGCTGAATTAATATTAGCAAATGCATTAAAACTATCTTTATTAGAATATGCTACTGGTAGGGTTATGGCTTTTGCAATTTCTCCTTGATTTAAATAGAGAGAAAACCCTTGGATTATTAAGCCGTTAGCAAATTTTATCCAGCTACCGCCATCAGCAACGATGCCAATACCATTATTTACTATGTCTTGAATTACGGCTATTTTATTATTGCCATTTATTTTACTTAACTTTGGTCTATCAAAATCATCAAATAGGATGGCGGAGTATTGTGATTTATCAGCACTTTCAATACCAAGAGCATGCTGATTGAATACTAAATGATTACCATCATTACGTGGTATGTTAACTTCGCTAAACTCAAATGGTATGTGTTTTTGCATCTTAGTTGGACTGACGTTCCCGTCTGCTATTTTTTCAATAGTAATACTGTAGTCTGCAAATAAATCGGTAGTTAATGATTTGGGTTTAATCTTTATTAAAGGTAAGATATTTTTTGGTGATAATACAACATTGTCTATTTTTGGATTTATGACTTCTTCATCTGTAGCAAATCTAACTATACCTAAATTTTCTACGGTAGCTTTTTTATTATGTAATGTCTTGGGTGTAACATATTTATTATCGTTTACACCTTCATCTACTTCTTTTTGATTAGCTTTAAGAGTATTATCAACATAATCTCTAGTGGCTAAATTTTCTGCTTTTATAGTAATAGTAACATTATCAGTATTAACTACTAATAAATAGGCTTTAATAATAAACTGTTTAAGTATTGAGCCTTCATCTGGGGATGGTTTATACGTTGCTGGATATTTAGCAATAGCAAATAAGTCTTTTTCAGAATCATATAGCCCAATTTCACGTATATACCAGCCACCAATAGTAGCAGGTATTATTAATTCTAGACGTATCTGCTTGGGATTGTCTGGGTCTATATCTTTACTATTAATTAAACCTCTAAATACTTCATTTTTTAAACTAGTTTCAGCACCAGTTGGGTCGTAATCAGTGCCATTACTGTCTCCTACAGCAAAAGCTACTAGTTCAACAGTAGTTTTATGGGCAACTGCGTCAGCTAATTTCTTTTTACCTAAATCAGTAATTAAAGTATAGTATTCACTCATGTTTTGCCTTCCTTGGATAAATTTCTATTAATTCGTCTTCAACTAAGCCACAGGCTAATTTTATTTGACAAGGTAAATCAAAACTATATATAGTGCCACTTACCCAGCTACGTACATTCTTATTCCGATTAATATAGTAGTCTAATTGTCTTAGTTGTTCTGGAGTGTATTTTCTTGTACCATCTATATTAATTCTAAAGTTAAAAGGCTCACCCTTATATTCAAACCACTCTTCTATATTAACTATAATGTTAAGTGGGGCTAAGGCTCTTTTTAAACCATATAGCGTACCTTTGTATCTATGAATTTCAATAGCGTTAGCAATTAAATCTTGCTTTTGTTTATCAGTTATAGCTAAAGACCAGCTCTCGTCAGCTGCTAAATTAAACCACCAAGCTAAATGCTCCAATATCCCACCAGTTAATTTACTTAGGTTTGGTAAAAATAACACCTGCATTATTGCTTGCGTTATATCACTAAATTGAGGTTGTATTGCTTGACAAAGATAAACTAGGTTCTTATCTTGCAGTAAGTTATTAGGCAATATATCCTTAATCTCTAATTCACTAAAGTTAACCACCTTCTAAACCACCATAAATAATGTTAATTTTTGTGTCAAATGCTACTTCATTATTTTCTAATTTGCTAAAGATTGGCGTTTTTAAATCAACTCTCTTTGCTCCTGAACTAATAATCCTTGCTGTTAATTGACTAGGGTTAATATCACGACCTATTTTAGATTTTTGCCAAAGAGAATAATCTTTTACTGTTTTAGTTACTTTATCTTTTATCGTATCCACACTTACACTATTTATTGAACTAATATAGTAAGTTAAATCAATTTCATAGCCTATTCTGTTTGGTGCTAAAACTTTAACAAAATCAGTTAAGGGACGCACTTTATCATTAGTTAATATTGCGGCAATGCTAGCTAATTCTTCGGTGGTTGGTAATTCACCATTTATCATTAAAGGTAAAACATTTACAATACCAGCAGATGGGCTAAAAACACTTACATCTATAACTTTTTGACTATAAGTTCTTGTCCAATATTGATATGCACCAATACTACCGGCATTACTAAATTTATCTGGTGCTTCTTGAATGCGTAGTCTAAAACTTTCATCGTCTTCTTCGTCCACTCCGCCAGTTGTATCAGTAATATTAGATACTGTTGCAATAAAAGCTACTGGGTCTACTAAAATGTTGAGTTCATTAACCTTTATATTATTACCAATTATGCCACTACTTTGACAGGTAGCAACAATATCGATAAACTTTTCCCCAGCTTTAATTTCTATTGTTTCATTTGTCGCAAAAAAGATTACGCTATCTTTAGTAATTCTTGTACCTTTAGGAATTGTTATTACACTTATTTGTGGAGCTGATAAAGTAAACCTTATTGTTGTAGTTGCAGATAAACTAGGGTTACGTTTTACACCAAGTAATAAGCCTATGTAATCAAGATTAATACCTACAGCATAACTTAAAAGGTTCTGTTTACCAGTATAATCTATTATTTGCCGTTGTTGCACTACATAGAGAATAATCGCCTTTAAAAATAAGTGTACTGGGTCAGCAATTGCTAATTTTCTATTACTTAATTCTTCATATTTAGAAATAATCTCATTTTCTATGATAGCTACGTCTTTTTGGGCAAATGCTATTTCTGGTAAGTTGTATTTATTCATAAATCTCGCTTAATTTTAATGGTAACTTTTGGATGTAGGATTCCTTCAATAACATCCGTAGAATCACTTAAACCATTTTTAAACTCTATATTGGTAACTTCCACTCTTGGTTCATATTTATTAATATTATTTATTATTTCACTGATTATTTTAGCTTTACCTAAAATTGATGTATCAATGATACTAGCATCAATACCAAACTTTCTATTTAAAGGAGCTGAATATTTAGTAGTTAATAAAATAGTCCTCACATTTTGCATTATTTCTTCTACTTTATTTGGTGCAAAATTAATCTGAGTTAATGGTATGTTTGTATCTACTATCAATTATATTCTTTCATTGTTACAGTTAATAAAACTTTATAAATATTGCCATGATTATCAATATTAGTAGCTTTGTCAGTTACATTCTCAATTACATATTGTCCATATACTGTTGAACCCATCGTAAAATTTAATACCTTCTTATTATGCATATATTCTCTAAGTTTATTAACCTGCCACATTGGGTCAATAAAACCAAATAATTGCCTAGTTAAATTCATTTCAAATGTTATCTCATCTAATTCAAAGCCAATAAATTCTAGTTTAGGCTTTTGCCCAATAATTTCATGAGTAGCATATCTAGTTTTAGCTACGCGGTTTAAATTATCAAAAGTATTGACAAATAAATTACTTACTTCAAATATTACATCTTGTAGGATTGCTATCACATTAGCTCCGATGGTGGACTAGCACCTTGATTGGTATGGGCGTGACTATTATAAATAGTTCGCATTTTGGCAATAGAGCTTTTACTGTCTGAAATAGAACCACTTGCTTCTATATCAGCACCATTAATATTACCTGTGGCTTTAATATTGCCATTTATATTTAAATCGCCTTTTAAATTCATAGTTTTAGCACTAATATTTAATTCATGCTTTTCTCTATCGTATTCAATATAAGCGCCATCACTAAAAGTTATACTTCTTTTATTAGCATTTGTTACTACTGGTTTGTCCTCTTCATTATATAAAGAGCCTAAGACAAAGCCACTTTCTAAACCTGTAGCTAAAAATATACAAATTACCTGCTCATTAATATCTGGTAAATAATAATCTTTATTTACTAGAGATTGTTTTACCATTACCGGTAAATCATAACTAACTAAATTATTATCAAACTCTTGAAAAACAACTTTAACTGTGCAGTCTTTTTCATTAACTGATGAAACCTCACCAATTCGCACAAGATTATTAAGTCTTGCTTCTAATTGATTTAATCTATATTCAAAATTCATCTTATACTCTAGAAATTACAACATTGATGTAATTCAAGCGTTGATTTATAACCATTACTTAAATCATGCTTAACACTATCAACAAAATATTTATTATCAAACTGTCCAAATCCCTTTAAATTAACATTAACACATGCCATTAATTGTGGGTTACCCATTACCGTTAAAGTAGCTGTATATTCACTTTTATTAGCTTGACGTAGTGCATTTTTAGCTATTCGTTCTGCTTCCGCCTTACTACTAGCTCGAGTATGTATAATTAATTGCTTCTTTCTCCCTCTATGCGCATTATCTTTCTCATTTAGAGTTTTTTCTTGCGGTTTTTTAGTATTATGTTGTTTATGCATATCAGCAATTATTTGTGGTTCAT
>CALMTA010000254.1 GCA_937872505.1 uncultured Neisseriaceae bacterium
TTTGGTAATGCAATGTTATTATCAAAACATATTAGATTGTTAGCAGCTTTTAATCATCAACATATTTTTTTAGATCCAGATCCAGATGCTCTTAAATCATTTGTTGAAAGACAGAGGTTATTTAAACTGCCTCGTTCAAGCTGGGCTGATTATAATATTAATGAAATTTCAACAGGTGGAGGAGTATATGAGCGTTCGTTAAAGACAATTCCTTTATCTAGTGAAGTAAAAAATTGGTTACAAGTAAATGTTGACTCTATGACTCCTAGTGAACTTATAAATTCTATTTTAAAGGCTAAAGCAGATTTATTATATAACGGGGGTATTGGTACGTATATAAAATCAGAAAGCGAATCTAATGAAATGGTAAAAGATAAAGCAAATGATTTATTGCGGGTTAATGGTAACCAATTAAAAGTTAAAGTTGTAGTTGAAGGCGGGAATTTAGGAGCAACGCAACTTGGTAGAGTAGAGTTTGCTAAAAATGGGGGTAATATATATACTGATGCGATAGATAATTCTGCAGGTGTTGATTGCTCAGATCATGAAGTAAATATAAAAATTCTTTTTGCTAGTATTATGCAGCACACTAAAATGAATGAAGAAGAAAGAAATAAAATATTAGAATCTATGACAGATGAAGTAGCAGCTTTAGTATTACGCGATAATTATTTGCAAACAGAAATTCTTCGTTATGCCTCAGCTCGTAGTGTTGAATTATTCAATATTCAAGTTAATTTTATTGATAGACTTGAAAAATTAGGAATATTAGATAGAAAAATTGAGTTTTTACCCAATCCCCAGGAAATTATTGAAAGGCAAAGATTAGGTATAGGTTTGACTATGCCAGAATTATCAGTTTTACTGGCTTATTCTAAAATTAATTTAGATAAAGAAATCTTAAATATTGATTTATCTAATGAAATTTATAGTGAGTTGTTGATTAATTATTTTCCATCTTTCTTGCAGCAGAATCATCTAGAATATATAAAAAATCATTATTTACGTAAGCAAATAATTTCTAATCAGTTAGCAAATCTGATTGTTAATAGAATGGGTATAACTTTTATATCAAGGTTTGAAGATGAATTTAATGTTGGAGCAGCTAAAATTATAGAATCATTTTGGACGGTATATAAATTAATTGATGCACCAAATATTTTTAAAAAAATTGAAAATTTAGATAATAAAGTTTGTGCTGATGTTCAAGTTATTATGTTAATACGTTTTAAAAAATCTTTAGAAAGAATGGTCAGATTAGTTATGCGTGAAGGGCATAATTCTAGTATAATTGAAAAATATCGAGAAGATATGAAACAATTATTTGAACTATTACCTAAATTACGTGATTCAAGTAAATCTATTGCAGTAGCAAATATGGAAAAGAAATTTCTTGATGCAGGAGTTCCAGATAATTTAGCGCAAATAATGAGTAGAAGCGGTGATATACCACAGTTATTGAATATTATTATTTTGGCTCATGAAACAAAAAGAAGTTTGGAAACAGTTGCAAAACATTATTTTAGTATTGGTGAGGTATTGCGATTTGATTGGCTAAGAAAAAATTTAATTGCATTACCTGAGAATAATAAGTGGCAAGCTTTATCGCGCTCAGCACTATTAACAGATGGTTTTAGGTTATATAGTAATTTAGTTCGTCGTGCTTTATTAGCCACTAGTGCAGCTGATGAAACCTTTATTCAAGTATGGATGGAGAAAGATAAGATGCGAATTCAACGAATTCAACAAATGTTTGATGAGTTGCAAGGATATAAAGTAATTGATTTAGCAATGTTATCAGCGATTCTTCGTGAATTAGAAAAAGTTATAGTTTAATGAAAATTAATTGTTAGTGTTAGCTTTTATAGCTAATTCAGTGGTATCAACTCCTACAAAGTTTACGCCAATTTCAAAACCTGGTTGATTAGCATTGCCTTGAGGGAATTTTCCACTTTCATTAAAGAAAAAATCAAGATATGCATCTATATAGTGTCTTTCTAAATCTTTAAGATTTTTTGGGGTAGGAATTGGAAGTAATTCGGCTACAGTAAAAGCAATAGAACTATTTTCATCGCTTTTAAATAAGCTATAATCTCCAGGTTTTTCACTATCAACTATATTTGGAAAATAATAAGGGTAAATTCCCCCATAAGAAGCAATACTTTTTTGATTATTAATTACACATTTTGCTTGAGCTTTAATATCAGCCATATTAGCTGGTCCCCAAGGAACTTGATTAGGACCATTTAGCCCATTAGCACAATTTACTAATTCTACAGGTGGATAGTATGTATTAAAAATATGACTGCTAGTATTGTATTTTCCTATCCCTAAAATTATAATTTGTTTTTTAGCATTCCATAAATCTTTTAAGGTTGATGAGCTATTATTAAATATTTTACCTTCAAAATTTACGATGGGATTAGAAGCTCTCTTATCGTTTAATATTTCTTCAATT
>CALMTA010000255.1 GCA_937872505.1 uncultured Neisseriaceae bacterium
CTAGCGTTATTAATAGTTGGATTAATTGCAGCTAATAGAATTTCTGTAGAAGAGTTTCCCGATATTAAATATCCTTATGTAGTTATTACTACAACTTATAGTGGTGCATCTCCAGAAGTAATTGAAACAGATATTAGTAGACCAATTGAAGAGGCAATAAATACATTAAATGGAATTAAAGAGATTCGTTCTTACTCTATGGATGGAGTGTCGACAGTAGTAGCTGAGTTTAATTTAAATATTAATCCAGATATAGCTGCACAAGATGTAAGGGATAAAGTTGCTGTGGTGGGTGCTACTTTGCGTAAGGGTATTGATACACCAGTTGTTTCTAGAGTAAGTAATCAAGATAAGCCAATTGTGAAAATATCAATTTCATCTAACGATATGTCTTTAAGAGATATTACTACGTGGGTTAGTCAGGTGGCAAAAAAGAGATTACAAACCGTACCGGGGGTGGGTGATGTAGCAATAGTAGGTGGAGTAGATAGGCAAGTCAGAATAAATATAGATCCATATAAATTGCAAGCTTTAGGTTTATCGGTAGTTGAAGTAGTTAGTGCAATTAAAAATGCAAATAATGATTATCCTGCAGGTTTTGTGAAAGCAGAAAACCAAAATATTAATGTTAGGCTAAGTGGTAAATTACAATTGCCAGCAGATTTTGCGAATGTAGTTATCACGGTGCGAAAAAATGTTCCCATTCGCATTTCAGATGTAGCAGTTGTTGAAGATGGTCAAGATGAATATAAAAGTTTAAGTTTACTTAATGATAAAAGAGCTATTGGTTTAGATATACGTCAGGCAGATAAAACTAATTTAGTAGATGTATCGAATGGTGTATTTGCTATGATAAAGGAACTTAATCTAATTAAACCAGCTGGCATAAAAATTTTAGTGACATATGATCAATCAAAATCAATTAAAAG
Organism: uncultured Neisseriaceae bacterium; assembly: GCA_937872505.1. Taxonomy (GTDB): domain Bacteria; phylum Pseudomonadota; class Gammaproteobacteria; order Burkholderiales; family UBA11063; genus Aquella. The sequence continues at coordinate 930 of CALMTA010000255.1, forward strand.
GTCATTGAATAATGTTAAAGAAAATATGATAGAAGGGGCTTTATTAACGGTTTTAATTGTTTTTTTATTCTTGAAATCTTGGCGTTCTACAGTTATAACTGGTTTAACATTACCTATATCATTAATTGGAACTATTTTTGCGATATATATCTGTGGATTTACTTTAAATATGATGTCATTATTGGCTTTATCATTGTCAGTTGGGTTATTAATTGATGATTCAATAGTAGTTCGAGAAAACATTGTTAGACATTTACATATGGGTAAGGATCATTATAATGCAGCCTTAGATGGTACAAATGAGATTGGACTAGCGGTTTTGGCAACTACTATGACAGTTGTAGCGGTGTTTTTACCAGTTGGTTTTATGCAAGGTATTATTGGTAAATTCTTTTATCAGTTTGGTATAACTGTTGCAGTTGCAGTTTTAATTTCATTATTAGTAAGTTTTACACTAGGCCCGATGCTTTCAAGCGTTTGGCATGAACCAAAAGATGGTGGATTTATTGTAAAAACGTTTATTGGTAAAATATTAAATAATTTTGAAAATGCTTTTAATAAATTGATTATTTTTTATGAAAAATTTATCCGTTTATCTTTAAATTATAAAAAAACTACTTTAGGTATTGCATTTGGTATACTCATTAGTAGTTGTTTGTTAGTACCATTTATTGGCGGAGAATTTATTCCTAAACAAGATAAAGGCAAATATGAGATTAGATTTAAAACTGCATTGGGCTCAAATATTGATTATACCGCCACTAAAGTTAATCAATTAGATAAATTATTGGTTAATAATATACCAGAAATTGTAAATATTACTGCAGGGGTTGCTAATGGTTTTGGAGATACGAGTAATAATGCAAGTTTAACAGTTGATATAGGTGAGAAAAGATTAAGAAGTAGAAGTTTAGATCAAATTATTGAAAAAACTCGAGAACTAGCAAATTCAATTGGCGGAATAGAAGTAATAAGTGTCATACCAATAGGAGGAGCAGGTGGTAGTAATAAACCTATACAGGTGGAAATAAGAGGCGATAATTTGGATAAACTGAAAAATATTACTGAAGAGTTGATGGTAAAAATTGCTAAGATTAAAGGTGTTACTGATTTAGAGAATTCTTTTCAACAGGCTAATCCCGCATTTACGGTTAATATAAATAGAGATATTGCAAGTGATTTAGGGGTTGATTTATCTGATGTAGGGGTAACATTATCAACTTTATTTGCAAGTAATAAAGTGAGTACTTGGGAAGACCCTAAAAATGGTCAAAATTATGATGTGGTATTACAAATTCCACAAGAAGAGCGAAATTCTAATATTTTAGATTTATTAAAAGTTCCTAGTAAAAATCCTGATATGAATAATATTGCACAAATGATCCCTTTATCTAGTATATCAATTATTAAAACTGGATTTTCTCCAAGCGAATTAGATCATATAAATTTGAAAAGAAATATTACAATTCTTGGTGATATAATTGGCAGTGATAATCAAACAGTTTTTACTAAAATTCAAAAAATATTAGATAATTATAATTTTCCTAGTGGATATTTTGTTGAACAAAGTGGAAAAAATCAAGATATGCAAGAGTCTTTTATGTATGCCGTATCTGCATTAATGATTGGGATTATATTCATTTATATGATATTAACAGCGCAATTTAGAAGTTTTATTCAGCCAATTATAATAATGATATCACTACCGTTATCTTTTGTTGGTGTTTTTTTGGCTTTAATTTTGACTGGTAGTACTTTGAATATGTTTTCAATTATTGGTATTATTATGCTTATGGGATTAGCCACTAAAAATGGTATATTATTAGTAGATTTTATTAATAGAAAAATAATTGAGGGGATGACAGTTACTAATGCAATAGTTGAGGCTGGTAAAATCAGATTAAGACCAATTGTTATGACAAGTGCGGCTATGATTTTTGGCATGCTGCCTCTAGCACTTTCATTTGGTGAAGGTTCAGAAGTTAGGAAGCCAATGGCATATGCCATAATAGGAGGGATGGTCACATCAACATTATTAACCTTAATTATTATACCAGTAATCTATGTATATTTAAATAGATTCGATCAATTTATAAAAAGAAAATTAATACCTAAAGATTAATAATTTATATGGAGCAATAATAGCAAATGAAAAAGTTTTTAATATTTGTGACAATAATAGTTCTCATAGGGGGAGGGTTATTACTTCATAGGGGTCATAAAAAAAATAAAGGCGAAACAAACGATTATATACTTTTAAAT
>CALMTA010000256.1 GCA_937872505.1 uncultured Neisseriaceae bacterium
TATTTACAGAAGCAATGCCTGACTCAGTAGGGCATGATTTTAAGCAGTTTATAAATCCAGACTCTTTAAAAGTAATTACTGCTTATATAGAACCAGCAATTGCCTTAATGGTTAATGAAACTCGTTTTCAATTTGAAAGGTTAGGTTATTTTGCTCTAGATAGTTTGGATTCAAATAGAAGTAATAGCAAATTTGTATTTAATAAAATAGTTAGTTTACGGGATACATGGAATAAATAAAATTTATTTTAAAAGGATATTTTATGAAATTTTCTCCCCAAGTTAATTATATAAAATGCAAAAATGATGCTGAAGAATATAGAATGTTTTATACAGCTTGGGGTAATCAGGAGAATGTAGATAAAACTCTTTTATGTTTACATGGGTTAAATAGAAATAGCCGTGATTGGGATTTTGTTGGTCAATATTTTGCAGCAAGAGGTTATTATGTTATTGCTCCAGATTTAGTAGGCAGAGGTAATAGTGATTATTTATCTAATTCAGATGGTTATAATATTCCTTTTTATGTAGGTGATATGTTTCGTTTAATTCAAACTTTGGATTTATCAAATATTCATTTTATAGGTACTTCTTTAGGTGGTTTGATAGGAATGTTAATTGCTTCAAATTTTAATCATCCAATACAAAAATTAGTTATGAATGATATTGGAGCAGAGATAGATAAGAGGGGGTTAGAGCGTATTAGTGCTTATACTTCAATCCAATTAGAGTTTAACACTATGAAAGAAGCTAGTGATTATTTATTGAGTATAAGCCAAGAGTGTGTAACCTTAGCTTCAGAAATTTTTAATTTTATAGTGCAAAATTCATTTCAAAAAAATTCTAATGGAAAGTATGAATTAAAGCGAGATGTAAACTTATCAAAATCCCTAGCCCCTAATATATCTTCTAATGAAAATATAAAATTATGGGATATTTGGGAAAAAGTTAATATACCAGTATTAGTAATACATGGCACAGAGTCGGATATACTTATTTCTGAAACTATAGATAAAATGAAACAAATAAAAAATTCTCTACAACTTTTAGAAGTGCCAGATATAGGTCATTCACCTTTTTTATATAGTGAGGAGCATTTTATAATTATAGAAAAATTTTTTAACTTTTAGTTAACATGAATTTTGTAATCTAGGAGAAAACTATTGTTAAAATCTATTTCAATTAGAGAAATAAATATAAATGATATTGATATTTTATCTAAGCTGATTTTTCAATTAGGATATCAAATTTCGCTAAATGATATGAAACAAACAATTATAACTTATTTACATAATAGTAATTATCGAGCATATGTGGCTATTGCAAATGAAAAGCTGATTGGGGTAGCAGCTATTATAATTAATGATTATTTTCATAAAAATGAAAAATTTGCTATAGTTTCAACTTTAATTGTTGATGAAAATTTTCGAGGGAAAAAAGTTGGCACAATGTTAATGGATTTTATAGAAAAGTATGCAAAAGAAAAAGGGTGTATCTGTATGGAGCTTAAAAGTGGACAACATAGAGTAAAAGATGGTACTCATAATTTTTATAAAGATCGCGGTTATGTAGATAACGGAATAAATCAAATATATTTTAAAAAGAGTTTAGTTTAATGTTAAGGTGGATTTATGATCAATTATTTAAAATGAATTATAAAAAAATATATATATTGCTAATGTATGTTACTTGTTATGCTGATTGTGAATTTCAGGTAGTAAATTATTCTAGTGAAGTGATAAAAGTAGAAGCTGGTTTTCATAAGCATAATAATCCAATAATTACTTTCGAGGTTCCAAAAGTACAGACTAAAGTAGCTTTAGTAAAATCTATTGCATTATGTAATGATATTGAGCCTTCTGGCTTAGGAACCGCATATGTTAGGTTAGTTGGCGGAAAAAGTAAAGGGGGTTTTATTTATTCTCCTCAAAATAACAGGATTAGTGCTATTGGTATTTCTTCTTCAAGAGTGGATGGGGTTTTTGGTTATGCACCTAATGGTAATACTCTTTGGCTACAAAATAATTACAAACCTAAAAGCGATATTTTTCAAGTTGTAATTAGTAAAGCAGATCGTAATACTTCAAAGCCAAGCTCATTAAATCCAAATTGACAAAATATGTTAATTTATGTTAAAATTGCCCCCTTATTGTATTAAGTACAATATTTTTAAGTATAGAATTAAGGTCTTTTAATTAGGAGTTTTTCGATGTATGCGGTAATAAAAACTGGCGGCAAACAATATAAAGTTGCTGTTGGCGATAAATTAAAAATAGAAGCGATACCAGCAGACATTGGCAGCAAAATCACTATTCCAGAAGTATTGATGGTAGCTGACGGTGATAACATAATTGTAGGTAATCCAGTAGTAGAGGGCGCTAGCGTTTCTGCCTTAGTATTAACAGAAGGGCGGCATAAGAAGATACGTATTTTTAAATTACGTAGACGTAAACGTCATCAAAAGCATCAAGGGCACCGTCAAAATTATACTGAAATCCAAATTGATGCAATTAATAA
>CALMTA010000257.1 GCA_937872505.1 uncultured Neisseriaceae bacterium
AAAACCTTGATAAAATAATATTATACTAGGAATCATATTTGCAAAAACCCATAAAAAAAATTGTTCAATTACTTTTTTTGCTAATAAATATAATGCAATTACTCCTAATACTGCAGAAAAACTATCTGCAAGAACAAATTCACTATCTGAATAAGCTAATTCAATTTTATATGATATAAGGGTAAAGATAATAGTTAAAATTATTAAATAAATCCAGCCATTTTTTGATAAGTTATTAATTATAACTTTTGGTTTATCTTTTAGATATTTTCCAGAAAGCCACATATATAACCCATAAAAACTGATAGGAATAGTAATTATTTGAAATACCATTTGGGCCAATAATTTGTTATGAAATAAAAATATAACATATAAAATAGAAGAAATTATACTAAAGACCCACGTTAAATAATTCTCAATTATTTCATAATAAAGGCATATAAAACCGGTAATTACAGCTAAAACTTCTAAAATATTGTTTTGAATCCAAATAATCATATTTAAACCTTAAGTAAGAGACCAGCGTGGTATAGCGGAAAAGCTATAGTCATATTTAGCTAAATTAAATTTATAATATCCTGCAATTGCTATCATAGCCCCATTATCTGTACATAATTCAATTGGAGGGTAGTAAACTTCAATATTGTCTAGGTTGTTTAATTTATTGCGTAGAGTTAAATTTGCACTTACACCCCCACAAACTACTAATCGATTAATTTTATTCATATTTAAAGCCTGTACTGATTTTGCCACTAAAACATCAGTTATTGCCTCTTCAATAGATTTAGCAATATTTGCTTTAATATCATCTGAAAAATTATCATCTTTTTTAAATTTGTTAATCATATTTAATACTGCTGTTTTTAAACCAGCGAAACTCATATTAAGATCGCCACTTTTTAACATTGGTCGTGGCAATTCATAAATTTCTTTGCCTAAAAGGGCTAACTCTGCAAGATATTTTCCACCAGGGTATGGTAAACCTAGCATTTTAGCTGTTTTGTCAAAAGCTTCCCCTGCAGCATCATCAACAGATTCTCCTAAAATAGTATAATCTCCAATATCTTTCACAGCAATTATTTGACTATGTCCCCCTGATACTAGAAGAGAAATAAATGGCAGTGTAGGTTGATTATTACTCAATAAAGGTGATAATAAATGACCTTCTAAATGATGTATAGGGATAACGGGAATATTCCTACTAAACGCCAATCCGTTGGCAACTCCGGCACCTACTAAAAGTGCGCCATTTAATCCAGGACCTGCAGTATAACTAAT
>CALMTA010000258.1 GCA_937872505.1 uncultured Neisseriaceae bacterium
AATTGCTGAACCGCAACCATAGGGTTTAAATTTTGCATCTTCAATAATACCTGATGCATTAACTTTTATCTGAAGCTTCATAACATCGCCGCATGATGGTGCGCCAACCATACCGGTGCCAACATTTGGGTCATTTTTGTCTAGTGAACCAACATTGCGTGGTTCTTCATAATGATCAATTACTTTATTTGAATAAGCCATTTTTTTTCCTTGATAAATTTAATTATGTAAAATTACATCGCGTGGACCTTGATTTTCCCATCTATAATTGACTATATCAATTCCTTCTTTAAACATTTCCCACAAAGGAGAAAGTTCCCTAAGTTTGTTAATTTTATTTGTAAGTAAGGCAATAGTGTAATCAATTTCTTCCTCAGTATTAAAACGTCCGATAGTAAAACGAATTGAACTATGTGCTAATTCATCATTTCGGCCAATTGCTCTTAAAACATATGATGGCTCTAAAGAAGCAGAGGTACACGCTGAACCACTGGAAACAGCAATATCCTTAATAGCCATTATTAATGATTCACCTTCAATATAATTAAAGCTAATATTCAAATTGTGGGGAATACGCTGTTTCATGTCTCCATTTATATAAACTTCTTCAATTTGTTTTAAACCATTTAATAATTTATCTCTGAGTTTAATAATTCGTGGTAATTCGCTAGGCATTTCTTTTTTAGCTAATACAAATGCTTCCCCCATACCAACAATTTGATGTGTAGGTAAAGTACCCGATCTAAAACCACGTTCATGTCCGCCGCCATGAATTTGAGCAATTAGACGAACCCTTGGTTTACGACGTACATATAAGGCGCCAATTCCTTTTGGGCCATAAACTTTATGTCCAGAAAAACTCATTAAATCAACATTTAGCTTAGTTAAATTAAAATCTAATTTACCAACTGCTTGAGCCGCATCAACATGAAATATAATTCCTCGTTCGCGACACAAATCACCTATAGCTGCAATATCTTGGATTACGCCAATTTCATTATTAACAAACATAACAGAAACTAAAATAGTATCAGGGCGGATTGCATAAATTAATTTATTAAGATCTAAAAGCCCGTTTTCTTCAGGATTTAAATAAGTAACTTCAAAACCTAATCTTTCTAAATCACGCATGGTATCAAGAGTAGCTTTGTGTTCAGTTTTAACGGTAATTAAATGTTTACCTCTATCTTGATAAAATTGTGCTGCACCTTTTAAAGCTAGATTAATTGATTCAGTTGCACCTGAGGTCCATATAATTTCTTTAGGATCACAGCCAACAGTATCTGCTACCTGCAGGCGTGCTTTTTCAATAGCATCATCAGCAGTCCAGCCAAAGCTATGAGATCTGCTGGCAGGGTTACCATATTGCTCACTTAAATATGGTAGCATTTTTGCTAACACACGCTCATCAACTTTTGTTGTTGCTGAGTTATCTAAATATATGGGTAAATTTAATGACATTTTTATTGTTTTCTCCAGAATCAATATTATTTTTAATTAAATCATGTAAAGTAATTTTTTCTAAATAAGAATGAACATGGTTAGTTAGACCATCCCATAAATCATGGGTTAAACATTTTTTATTTGCATGACATTTTTTAGTTCCATAGCAGGAGCGCGCGTCCATATTTTCATCAACTGCTTTAATAATTTCAGATATATTTAATTCATTAACTGCTTTGGCTAATATATAACCACCACCAGGACCTTTATAACTTTTTACCATACCTGAGCGTCTAAGTTTTAAAAACAATTGTTCAAGATAAGATAAAGATATTCCTTGGCGTTCACTAATATTTTGTAAAGTAATAGGTACAAGGTTATTACAATTATTATTAATTGCAATATCTAAAAGTGCAGTAACTGCAAATTTACCTTTAGTTGTTAATTTCATTTATACCTCATAAATCTACATAATATACTATTATTAAGTAGTAATTGTATATTAGTTGAGTAAATTAGTCAAGTATTTATAACTACTAAAAGTTTATCTACTAAAAGATTCAGGCAAAATATCTATTTTTAATAGTTTAGGATTAATAAACTGGCTATTTTGATTAAATTGGTAGGCAATATAAGCAATAGCAACTGGTTTACATGCTACACAAAAATTATCACGCAGTTCTTGTTTAAAAACTAAATTTTGAATAGAGGAATTTAGTGAAGCGTGTAGTTCAGGAAAAACATCAGGTTGTAAATTTACAAAATCATTTTTCCAATAAATAAAAGATGTTAGTGCTAGATTAGGATACTTTTTTTTAAGAATAATATAATTCGGATCTTTATTAACTAGGGTATCATTTGTTGTTAACTCAATTAATTCTCCTTTTTTATCAACAATATAAAAAGTATCTTGTGCATCAGCAAAGGAACGTGTAGAAAATACTATAGTTTTATTAGAATAGCGACGCATTTCTTGGGCACTATAATAAGTAATATGGCGTATTGATAAAGCTTGCTTACAATCTTTTTTTTGAGCCATTTTCTTTTCTATGCATTGGTTTTCTTTGAATATTTCTTCAGCTAGGTTATTAGTTTGAAATATAGAACACTTTTTTTCATAGTAATCTTCACAATTTTCAATTTGGTCTATATTTAAGCCACCGATAAATTCAGGAATAACTGATACTTTGGCTAAATAAGGTTTTGCTAATACATTAGTAAAAATTAGCAAGTTAGTTGTAAATAATATTATATTTTTTAACATAGTTTTTAAATTTTAGAGAATTTTTAAGGCAATAGTTTAACACGTTTTTTATAACCTTTTATTTTAGGTAGATTTGTGAGTAGATTTTTTACTTTGAATTGATGCACTATTCCTGAGTGGCAAAATTTTACTGTAATACAATCAGTATATTTAATGGCAATTTTTAGCTTCAAGCGCTATTCCATTTGGGTAACCTCTATACCTTACACCATAAGTTTTATTTAAATAATCAAGAAAACCATTTTTGCCACAACCAAGCCGATGAGCTAAACTATGCCAATTTGGTTTATCTTCTTCATTAGGATTAGTTATAGAACTATCTGACCAACTAGCTTCAGATAAACCAGCCATTTTTGGCAGTGCCATATAAATTAAGTGATTATAATCAGGTATAACATCGGTCCATAAAGCGCCTTCAATACCTAAAATATTTTGTGGTTTTATTAGTTTATTACTATTTACAGTAGAATCAGCAGCAATTGCGCTTTTTAAGGCTGCGTGAGTATCGGAGAAATTTGTTGCCCAAGCTAAACCAGGTTCACTTTTATCAGGAGTGTAAGTTAAATCAAAATATGTAAATTCTGCATAATCAAGAACAACCTTATAATTATTATTTGCTAACTTTATAGAGCTTGGGATACCAGTTGGAGCAGTTCTCCAAGTCCATACATGGGCAGTTTTATTAGGGGAAACTATATTATTTTTATCTAAATGACCATTGTCATGTTGTACAAATTCATGCCAGCCTGATAGTTTGACATTACTTAACTGCGTTGCCAGAGATAATTTTTTTAAAAACAATTGTTCTTTTTGTAAAGCAGATAAATTTTTCCAAACACCATTACAGCTTAAAGAATTAACCCATGCTCTAGGGTTTACTTCATCGCCTCCTATGCTAACTTCATTAGGAACTTGGTATAAAGTAGTTTGATTATTAAATAATTTAGCAATTTGTAAAACAATATCATTTATAGTTTTAGTAAAATTTTTACCTAGGGTAGAATCTGTATTATAAGTACAAACAGGTATGGTATTTTCATTTAAGTTGGGTGCTGGTGATTTATCTGTAGTATCAAATAATGCTTCAGGAATTGCTTTTATTATGGCACGAGCATGAGCTGGTATATCAATTTCAGGAATAATAGTAATCTGACGAGCATTTGCATATTGAATAAGGTCAATAACCTCTTGAGTATTATAATAACCTTTAACTTTAGTATCAACTGTTGGAAAACTTATATTAGTATAATTAGTTATATCTAAATTGCCTTGAATTAAGCATAAGCCATTTATTGCTTCACCAAACCCGCGGATAGAACCGATGGTTGTTAATTGTGGATATTGAGGTAAGAAAAGCCGAAAAGCATCATCATCCGATAAATGTAAATGTAATGTATTTAATTTATGGGTGGCCATTATATCTATAAATTGCTTTATTTCTTTAGTTGTAAAAAAATGTCGTGAAACATCTAGTAAAATACCTCTATATTTAAATCTTGGATAATCTGTAATCGATAAAATTGGAAGATTTTTACCAAATTGGTTAAATAGTTGGCGTAAGGTTTCAATAGCATAAAAAATTCCAGCATTAGTTCCTGCCATAATACTTATACTATTATGATCAATTATTATTTTATAGCCTTCGGGATTATTATTTATTTGATCAAAATTAATTCTTTGAATAGTTATTTTATTAATATTGTTATTATGGTTGCTATTTTTCTTAATGGTGGCACTAATGTTTAAATCAGTTTTTAAAAAAGATTGTAAAAGTTTAGAATTAAAATCATTTTCAAAAAAATTTTGAATAATTATCCCATCATTTAATTGATAATTTCCCGATTCAATGGAAATTTTAATAGGAGAGGGAATAATATTAAGGATATTATTATTCATTGAAGCAGAATTAACCCAATTTTTTTGCACGTGATTATGTATTCTATCCTTAATTATCTCTGAGTTATAATGTAGTATATTATAAGTTTTTTCATTTGTTTCAATATTAATAATATTATTTTCATCTTTATTATTAATAAAAAAGCTTTGTGGTAATCCAGAATAGTTGAAAATAGGAAACTGGTTATTATGAAGTAGAGAGATTATATAAGTTTTATTATTTTTTAATAAAAATTGTTTTTGTGGAGCTAATACGGTAGTAAAGCCAATGCTTAAATCTGGGCTTAAAAATGGTGATTTTTGATAAATAAGTTTAGAACAATAATTAGAATCTTTTTCGCAAATTTTCATGGCTAAATTTTTATTAGTTTGGCCAATTTTTTTAAATTTACGTGGCATATAAAAACCAAATTGCCAGTTTTGAATAGTGTTACTACCATTGGTTAAAGTGATGATTGTTGAAAATTCTCTTTCTGGGTCATCTCCTACCATTTGCCCTATATTAACTTTAATAATTTTAACATTATTATTACTACTTATATTTAGCGCACTATTTAAATTAAATAGAGATAAACATAATACAGAAAATAATAAACGCCTAAAATTAAATACTATCACTTTCTTATCCAGAAGAAAAAGTTTTAAATGAACTTTTAAGTTCTCAAAGGCATCAATACTGATTTAAAATTAATTTCATTGGGAACCGTAATTAAAGCGCTTCTTTGATTATCAAAAAATGCCCATTGTAATAATTTAGCGTTAGAGTTACTTAATAAATCTCTTACATAGTTAATATTAAAATTAAGTTTTAATACCTCATTATATCCATATTGAACTGCTATTTCATCGTGTGATTCTTCAGATTCCTCGTTACGGCAAGCAACTAATAAAGAATCATTTTTTAATTCAATAGAAATAGTTTTTAATTTATCAATGCCAATTACTGAAACTCTTTCAACTGCACGTAGCAAGTCTTCTCGGTTAATAATGCATAATTTATCATTATGTGTAGGAATAACTCGTTCATAATCAGGATATTTACCCTCAATTACTTTAGTAATAAGTTGTTTATTATTAGTTTCAAAACTTACTTGTTTTGGATATATTTTAATAAGAACTGGCTCATCAGTATCTTCGAGTAAGCGGTATAATTCAATGATAGTTTTTCTAGGAATAATTGAAGAACTATTAGAAATAGTTTCACTTAAAGGATAAGTGGCAAAACCTAAGCGGTGGGCATCAGTTGCTATTAAATTAAGCTGATTATTTTTTATTTCAAAAAGCATACCATTTAAAAATACTCGGCTATCTTTATCAGCCATTGCGTACTGAATTTGCCCAATTAAGGCCTTTAAAGTGGTTTGGCTAATAGAAAATTGACTAAGAACATTATCCATTATTTGTAATAATGGGTAGTGTTCAGCTGGCAGGCTTTGTAGAGTAAATTTAGTTCTGCCGGCACGTAGAATAATTTTTCCACTAACTTGTTCAAAAGTTATATCAGTATCATCTGGAAATGCTTTTAAAATATCTTGAAGTTTTTTAGCAGGAAGGGTTATAACAAAATCTTTTCCTTCAATATCGCTAGTTCCAGTTATACTTACTTGAATTTCCATATCATTGGCAATTAAAGTAATATTATCTCCAGATTTATTAATATAGACATTGGAAAGAATAGGAATTGATTGTTTTTTTTCAACAAATCCTGTAGTTAATGTAACTGGTTTTAATAGTGTATCTCGCTTAAATTTTAATAACATAACAAATTACTTTCTAATTATTTAACATTTGAATTAATAAATTATATTCACGCTCAATCCTATCATCATCTTTTCTTAATTGTTTGATGGTTTTTTGAGCATGTAATACAGTAGTATGATCCCGTCCGCCAAAAGCATTTCCAATTGCAGGTAAACTAAATTGTGTTAATTCTTTAGATAAAGCCATTGCAATTTGTCTTGGGCGGGCAATTACTTGCGTACGTTTTGCTGATAGCAAATCAGATATTTTGATTTTATAGAAATCACAAACTGTCTTTTGTATATTATCTAAAGAAATATTTCTAATATCTATTGCTAAAATATCCATCAGGGCTTCTTTTGCTATTGCTAAACTTACGCCTTTCCCAGAGAACTGAGCTTGATATAATACTTTATTCAGTGCGCCTTCTAGTTCACGCACATTAGATTTTATATTTTGTGCAATAAAAAAAGCAACGTCATCATCTAAATTGATTTTGTTTTGTTCAGCTTTACGTTTCAAAATTGCTACTCGCATTTCTAATTCGGGTGGCTGAATTTCTACAGTAAGGCCTGAAGCAAAACGAGAAATTAATCTTTCATTTAAATTATTTATGTTTTTTGGATAGGTATCACATGTCATAATTACTTGTTTACCCTTTTCTAGAAGGGTATTAAATGTATAAAAGAATTCTTCTTGGGTTTTTGTTTTATCTCCAGCTATAAATTGAATATCATCCATTAATAATAAATCTAAACTATTATAATATTTTTTTAATTCATCAAAGCCTTGACGCATAGAAGCTTTTACTACATCTTGTATATAATCATTGGCATGTAAATATCTAATTTTTGATTTGGGGTTATTATTATGAATTTCGTTACCAATTGCTTGCATAAGGTGAGTTTTTC
>CALMTA010000259.1 GCA_937872505.1 uncultured Neisseriaceae bacterium
CTAAACTTGCAGCTAAAGCTTTAAGAACCTCTTTATCATTACCAAATTTACCCTCGTAAATTGCATGAGCAATGATTTTCTGTGCCTCTCTATCAGTAAATTTCAACTTACTTAAGCTTGTAGCTATAAAATGATAAAGGCAATTTGTTGAACCTACTAATAGTTTTTCAATTAATTGAATATCGAATTTCTGATTTTCCCTATCATCATAATTTTTGAAGTTACCTTTAGATAAACATTTTATACTATCTGTTTTATAAGTTATAAAAAAGTAGTTCCATTTTGTTTCATTTTTAGTACAATGTTTAGATAAAAATATACAACATAAAATATAGGTGTTAATGTAACTTTCATTTTCCTCAAATATTTCAGGTTTCATTAAGGTTTTTAATTCTTCTTTATATCTGTTTATGCTATTATAATCTAATTGTGCTTTATTAATTCTCTTTTGTATTCTTACAGCAATATCATTAAGCTTGTTAAGTAAAGTATTGTCCTTATTAGAAACCCTATTTTTTAACCATATTCCGTAGTTAACAATTTTTTTTTTAATAGGTTTGTGATGTTTGTAATTAGAAGCGTATTCATTAAAATATGATTGGTGTGAAATATTCCCTAAATTATTAGATTTGTTTATCATTAATTTTTTCCTTATTAATTTTTACTAAAAACTTTAACATAAATTTCATAATATGCTATGATTATATACTTTAATGCCATAATCAAAATAGTAACATTTTTGTCTTTTTAACGCTCATAAACAGTGATAAACGACAGCTAAAAATCAAATTTTAAAACAGATTATAGATAGTAAGAAAAATATTATATAAGAGCTCTTATGAAAACCATTTCTTTTTATACTAAATATGGAAAATTAGGGGCAAGTTCCCGATTACGTTCGCATCAATTTATAACTTATTTAAATGATTATTTTAAAGTTAAAAATAATATATTATTGGATGATGTATATATAAAAAAACTTTATAATAAAGAAAAACAAAGTAAAATAAAGATATTATTTACTTATTTAAGACGGTTTAAAAGTATTATTTTTGATAATTCCGAAGTAATTATTATTGAAAAAGAATTATTTCCCTATATTCCTTATATTGTAGAGAAATTTTGTTTATTGGGCAAAAAATATATTATAGATATAGATGATGCATTATTTCACAATTATGATTTAAATAAAAATTATTTTATAAGAATTTTATTAGGTAATAAAATAAAAATGCTTTTTAAAAATTCTGAAATTACTACTGCCGGCAGCCCCTATATATATGATTATGCAAAATCAACTGGCGCAAAAAACGTAATTTATTTTCCAACAGTAGTTGAATTAAAAAAATATAACATAAATGAATTGCCAAAACATAAATTAAACAATAATATAGTAATAGGTTGGATTGGAACTAATATAACGGTAAAATATATGGATTCAATAATAGAAATTTTAGAAAAAGTATCCTTGCAAATAGAGCAAAAAATTGTATTACATATAATTGGAGCTAATAAGCAATTTAAATCACAAAATTTTACTATAAAAAATATTGTGTGGGCTGAAGAATCCGAAGTTGATTCAATCAATATGATAGATATAGGAATTATGCCATTACCTAATGGTTTATGGGAAAAAGGAAAGTGTGCTTATAAATTAATTCAATACATGGCGTGCCAAAAACCAGTTATAGCTTCAAATGTTGGAGCAAATACGGTTGTGGTTGAGCATGGAATTAATGGGTTTTTATGTGAAAATCACCACGACTGGTCTAAGTATTTGATTATGCTATTAAGTTCTCAAGAACTAAGAGCTAGATTAGGAAAAAATGGCAGAATGAAAGTTGAGAGTAGTTATTCTTTAGAGACTAATATTGCAGTATATGAAAAAATGTTAAACTATATTTAAAGTTTTTATTACATTAAAGTATTCATTAATAACAATTTTTTGATCAAACTGCAATTCCATTTTTTTACGTCCATTTAAGCCTAGTTGTTTTTTTTGTTCACAAGGTAGGTTAATAAATTTTTCCATAGCCTTAACTAAGGAATTTACATCTTTAGTTTTACAAATAAAGCCGGTGATTTCATGTTCAACTGAATCTTTACAACCGACAGCATCTGTAGTAATTACAACTTTACCCATGCTGCTACCTTCAAGGATGGCTCTTGGCATGCCTTCGCTATATGAAGGTAGAATAATACAATCAGCTTCTGCAATATATTTGGGAACATCATTAACCATACCTAGATAATTAATATTTAATTCATTTTGCCAGCTTAAAATTTGTGCTTCATTAATTGCGGATGGATTACCATGATAAAAATTGCCAATCATCGTTAATTGAATATTTTTATATCGCTGTTTCAATATTCTAAAAGATTTTATTAATTCATCTATTCCTTTATCCCATAAGAGTCTTCCTGAATATAAAAAATTTATGCTTTGATTTTCATTGCTATAATTAGTAAAATAAAACTTGCTTAAATCCACTCCCGAACCCGGAATCTGAATTATTTTTGTGCTTGATTTTAAGATCTTATTTTCAATAAATTTATTTTTATCATCAGAGTTTTGAAAAAAAATAAATTTTAATTTAGAAAATGCAAATTTGTAAAGATATAAAACAAATTTTGTTAATATATTTTTTTTAGTAAAAATATAACCTAATCCTGTAATATTAGGAACTACCTCAATTTTTAAAATTTTGCAAATAAGAGAAGTGTAAATATTAGGTTTAATAGTAAATGAAAAAATTAAAGATGGTTTTATTTTTTTTATAATTGAATATAAATTAATTAACAAAATAACATCTTTTAAAGGATTAATGCTTTTTGAATTAATATCTATATTTTCACAGTGATAACCAGCTTTAATTAGCTTACTGAAGTAATTATTATCATTAGGGCAGCATAGTATTATTTTATAACCATTTTTTAAGAAGTTTGAGTATAAATGTTCTTGTGTATATAAATGATGGGCAGTATTATCAATAAATAAAAGTTTTTTCATTTTTTATTTTGGAAAAAATCTTTATACCAATTTGCTGCTAATTTTAACCCATCAAGAATTTTATACTTAGGATTATAACCAATCAATTCTTGAGCCAATGAAATATCAGCTAGAGAA
Source organism: uncultured Neisseriaceae bacterium (assembly GCA_937872505.1). GTDB lineage: Bacteria > Pseudomonadota > Gammaproteobacteria > Burkholderiales > UBA11063 > Aquella. The sequence goes on from CALMTA010000259.1 coordinate 3,128, forward strand.
TGACGAATATCACCATTACGGTAATCTCTATAAGTGGGTTTCATATTGTTATTAAAGTTTATTATTTGTTTAATGTGATGAAATAGTTGATTTAATGTAGTTTGTTCATTACAAGCAACATTGTATATTTTATTGATTGCATTTTTATTATTTGTTAGCCCACATAATATATTCATTTCAACCACGTTATCTATATAACAAAAATCTCTACTGGTTTCTCCATCGCCATTAATAAAAACTTCTTCATTATTTAATATAGCTTTAAACCAAAGAGGAATAACAGCAGCATAAGCTCCATGTGGATCCTGGCGTTTGCCAAAAACATTAAAATATCTAAGCCCAATAGTCTCCATATTATAAGATTTTGCAAAAACATTAGCATATAATTCATTACTATATTTTGTTACAGCATAAGGGGATAATTGATTGCCAATCAAGTGTTCTTTTTTAGGTAAGGCTGTTGAATCCCCGTACACAGAACTACTGGAAGCATAAACAAAACGATGTATTTTATTATCGCTACTAGCTTTTAGCATATTAACTAATCCAGTTATATTTACATTATGAGTGGTAAGAGGATCATTTATTGAACGAGGAATACTACCTAATGCTGCTTGATGAATAACAATGTCTACATTTTTTGTAGAATTATAACAAGTTTCAAAATCACGTATGTCACCCTTAATAAAATTAAAGTTTTGCCATTTCTTCATACCAACAACATTTTGTACTTCGTCTAAATTGTGTTGAAAGCCCGTAGAGAAATTATCAAGCCCAATAACGTTTTGCTCATTTTTTAATAAAAACTCTAGAATATTAGAGCCAATAAAGCCAGCACAACCAGTCACAAGCCATGTTTTGTTTTCCGAGAGATTTATCATAAACATTCCAATCGTAGTTAAAATTTATAAAAATAAAATTTCTAAGGTGGTGTTTAAAAATCATTTGTAAAATATAAGATTTCAAGATATTTTATAGGATAAAAATAAATTTAGCCAAAATTATAACATTTATTTTGAATGTAATGGAAAATTGATAATAGTTTTTGAGTCAACCGCGTTTTATAGTAAATGTACGAAAAAATAACAAAATCGTCACTTTTATTTTTATGTATTTTCATGTTAATATTTTTATTAGTAACTGATTAAGTTTAACAATAATTTTAGGGCATAATCATCATGAATGATTTAAATAACTTGAATAGAAAATATGAATTTACAACCATAAAATCTAGTTTAAACAATAGTTGTGTATTAGATAAGATTAGCTGGAAGGAAAATAAAGAAATAGCGGCCATGAAGGTTAAAAAATATATTAATGAATATATGCTAAGTTTAGAGGATGTGAAAAATAAATTATGTTTACAGAATTGTATTTTTCATATTACCGAATATGTTTTAAATTATTTACAAACATCTTTGAATTTGAACCAATATAATAATTTTCCAGACTTTAAAAAAATACAAGATGATTTAAAAGAAATATTATTAAAAATAAAACCAGCAGATTTTGATGAAGATGATAAAATTTCTATTGAGCATATTTGTAAAATTTTTTATCTTAATTTAACCGGTCAAGCTAATAATATCAAAAATGATGGACGCAACGAACAATTAAAACTATCAGATGCTTATTCAAAAGATCTTTTAAATAATTTATTGATTATAGTTTGCCATAAAAATACAGATTTTCGTAATCCAAATAAAAAAACTAATTATTTTTTTTCTGATAATCATTATGTTAATAAAACAGCAACTCATATAAGTTTTATAAAAGATGTGAAAAAAATTATTTTTGAGCAGGAATTGCAAATTAAGAATAAAAGTCTTGCCCAAAGTAAGAAAAAATATAATGATGGTAGAATATATTATGGAGAATTAATGTATGGTGTGCCACACGGGAAAGGGGCAACATATTATCCTAAAGGTAATGCTTTTGCACAAGGGCAGTTTGTAGATGGTTTGCCACATGGAGAGTTTTATTATAATTCTGGTGGATACCATGGCTACTATATTATTGAAAAATCTGAATTAACAGGAGATTATGTAGTACAAAATGATGAGATAATGCATGGCTATGTGGTTAAAAATGATAACGCTACGTTTGGAATTTACGATAATGAAAATGATTTTGAATATATGAATAATATAGATAAAAATATGCTTACAAATCACGATATTAGAGTAATAAATCTTATGAAAATAATCTTTAAAAATAGAAATAGTGGATCTAAAGATGGTTTTTTAATTAAAACTGACAAAAAAGAAAAGCAATTTATAATTGATGATGAACATATTATACCTTTAATGCAAAATACGTTTAAGGTTAGAATTGGTAAACAAGATGGAGCTATGTCAGTGCAAGTGCTTGTGTTTTTTGAAAAAATTTTTCAAGATTTAAAAAATAGTGATTTTAATGATAATGAATTAAAAAAATTTATTGAGTTATCACAATCTAAAATAGAAGAAATCCGCAATAATTATATGTTAGATAAAAATAGCTTAATTAATAAACTAAATAATGCACAAATTGATCAAACAATAATTTTCTTTCCAAGGTTAAAGAGGCATACAACTATAATAGAATATAAGGTCCTTAAAAATGATGAAGTAGAATTATCTATATATAATTCAGGATCCGGATTAAAATTTCATGAAAAATCAGCTTCTTTAATTACTGAAATTTTCTATAATATTGAAGCAAAAGCTCAGACTAGAAAGAATTTTATTTTCAAGAGAGATATATTTAATCAGCAAATTGCTCCATTAATAAATAATAATACTGAGGTAGATCATTTTTATAAAGCAATGAAAAAATTTTGTATCTCAAGCCCCAAATTAGATAAAATTATTTGGCAAAAACCACAAGTTGGTGGTAGCTGTTCTGTGGAAGCTTTTATGGCATATTTTAAGAATTTAGCAGGTGAAACTATATATAATAAATTTCAATTAGAAATGCTTAAAGTTCTAAAAGATAAATATTTTAAAGAAAATCACTCAATGGATCATGAATTTAAAAAACGCATAGATAAGATAGAAAAAAAACTACAGGTATAAATTTAAGACTCCAAAGATATATTAGTGGCATTTTCAAAAATCAAATTTGAAAGAAGTATCATAACAGTTCGGCGTTGTAAAATCAACTCTTATAAAAAATCACTCCCACTTTTAAGGGGTAAGTCATTATTTATATGCTAATATATGTTAAAATTTGAACTAAATTAAAATTTTAAAGCAAAATAAATAATGCAACAAATTTTTAACTCATTTAAATCTTTTATTAAATCAGATTTTGCAATTGTTTTTTTGGCTAATGTATTTTCATATTTTGTTACTTTTTGTGGGGCAATATTATATGTTAGATTATTAGACAAATATCAATTTGGTTTGTATACATTTTCGTTTAATATAGTTTCACTTTTTCTCTTAGTAAATGGACTTGGCGTAGCTAGTGGAATAATGCAGTTTGTAAGTGGTGAGAAAGATCTAAATAAACAATCTGCATATCTACAATTTGCTTTTATTGCCGGTTTATTATTTAATTTTATTATTAGTATATTAATTATATCTTATGCTTTATTTTTTCCTATACCAATTCCTGAGGCAAAATATATTCTTTTAAGTATGGCGTTATTTCCTGTTGGCAGGTTATACATTGATATTTATCAAGCTTATTTTAGAGCTAAACAGTTAAATAAAGATCAAGCAAAATTTGCTGTAATAAACAATTTAATTATTTTAGTAAGTAATTTGCTTGGTATTTACCTTTTTAAAGTATATGGTTTAATTATTTTTAATTATATTGGTTACCTAATAGTATTTGTTTTTTCTACTAAATATTTTAAACTATATAATCATTTTAAATTATCTAACTTTATTCAAAATTATAAATTAAAATTGATTAATTATTGGAAGTTTATTAATTATTCATTTTATGCTATAACTAATAATGCTTTTTCTGGATTATTATTTGTATTGGATATTGTAATTATTAGTTACGTTATAAAGAAACCTGAGTTGGTGGCAAATTATAGGGTAGCATCAATAATACCTTTTGCTATTAGCTTTATTCCTTCAGTAGTAATGACTTATTATTATCCATTTTTTGTTAAAAACTCATTAGATGTTATATATATAAGAGCATTATATAAAAAGATTACTCAAAAAATGTTAATTGGTACTGGGATTATAAGCGTTTTTTTAGTTCTGTTAGCTAAACCAATTATAATAATAGTTTTTGGGGAAATTTATAAAGATAGTATTATTCCTTTTCAAATTTTATCTTTTGGTTTTTGGATTTTAGCTTCAGGCAGATCTATAAATGGTAATATTTTAGCCAGCTTAGGTAAAATTAAGCATAGCCTTTTTATTACTACTTTGGTTTTAATATTTAATTCGGTTATAACTTTTATTTTAGTAAAATATTTTGGAATTATTGGAGCTGCTATTGGAGTTGTTATAATATATTTATTGTCCTCCTTAATAAGTTTTTTAATTTTAAACTTAGTTTTACGTAATATTTAATTGGATGAAAACATGAATAAACAATCGTGTAATTTATTTTGGTTTCGTAGAGATTTAAGGTTAATTGATAATAATGGGCTTTATCAATCTTTAAAGGATAATAAAACTATATGTTGTTTTATATTTGATAAGATTATTTTACAAAAATTAAAGTCTGATGATTGTAGGGTAGGATTTATTTATAATTCCTTATTAGAAATTAAGAAAAAACTAAAGAAATTTAATGCTGATTTAATAATTGAATATGGGGATCCTAAAATATTAATTCCCAAAATAGCAAAAAAGGTGAATGCAAATAAGGTTTATGCAAATGAGGATTATGAGCCTTATGCCATTTCTCGTGATAAAGCTGTAGAAAAAAAATTAAAGAGTAGTAAAAAGGAATTAATCCTATTTAAAGATCATTTAATATTTGCTAAACAAGAAATTTTAAATAAAGAAAATAAGCCGTATGTTGTGTATACTCATTATAAAAATATGTGGCTTAGTCAATTAAATGAAACATTTTTGCATGAATGCCCATCAAAAAAGCATCTAAATAATTTATTAAAACTAAAGCTAAGTAGTAATACTTATTTAAAACACATATCTAAATTTAATTTAAAATCAATAATGCCAAGTGGAGAAATAGGTGCATTAAAGCGTTTAAAACATTTTTTGAAAGATATTGAATCATATAAAAAAACTAGAGATTTTCCTGAATTAGATCAAACTTCACATTTAGGAGTTGACCTCAGATTTGGTACTATATCTATTAGAAAATTAGTTTCTATTGCATTAGAAGAAAAATCAGTAGGGAGTAAAACTTGGTTAAATGAATTAATTTGGCGTGAATTTTTTAGTCAAATTTTATACAACTTTCCTTATGTGGTAAAAGAACCATTTCGTAAACAATACAGTAAAATAAAATATAAGAATAATAAAAAATGGTTTGAAGCATGGTGTAATGGCGAAACTGGCTACCCAATTGTAGATGCAGGAATGAGACAATTAAATAGTACAGGGTTTATGCATAATCGCGTTCGAATGATTTGTGCTTCATTTTTAACAAAAGATTTATTAATTGATTGGCGGTGGGGAGAAAGATATTTAGCTGAAAAATTAATAGATTATGAATTAGCCTCTAATAATGGCAATTGGCAGTGGTGTGCTTCTACTGGTTGTGATGCTCAGCCATATTTTAGGATTTTTAACCCGCTACTTCAGTCAAAAAAATTTGATAAAAAAGGCATATATATTAAAAAATATGTACCTGAACTAGACAAATTATCTGAAAAAGATATACATGCGCCTTATTTATCTAAAACATTACCTTTGACTTTAGGAAAAGATTATCCTTATCCTATTGTAACTCACAATATACAAGTAAAATTGTTTAAAGAATTATTTAAAAAATATAAAAATTAGTTTTTATAAATTATTTATGCTCCAAAATATAATATTAGCACCTAAATAGTTTTTAGCAAAGTTTGCAAATTCTTGATGAGTAAAATGTTTTTTTGTTTTAGGATTAGTATAAGTAGAGTCTGGTTCTTGTACAGCCATAGCAACTAAAGTGAGGCTACCTTTATATTTGTGAAAAAATGGATAACTATTATTCATATGCGATTTTTTATAAGGAACAACATCTGGTCCACCTAAGCCAATGTTATTCTTCTTGGCATATTGAAATAGTTTACTCATATAGTTATGATCATTATTCCATTCACAAGGAAAAAAATTAACATATTGAACTACGTAGCTATACTTAAAAACACTACGAGCAAATCTAATATTATCTAGTTCAGCATTAAAATATTTATCACAAGTAAAATTGGTGGTATCATGCTTTATATCTATATCGATTGCGGTTTCAGGTAAATTAATACCATAAACTCTACTATCAAATTTAGTAGCTAAGGCAAGTAACAGTTTCTGATAGCGCTGTCTAACAGAAGTATTCCATTGCTGTGTAATCCAGCCTGAAACTAAAGCCTTATTTTCTCCTGGATTGTCTAACTGTGGAGTTAGTCCGCCATTATATTGAGGTTCTTGTAAAAGATAAGTTGGGATGTTTTTTGCTGTTGGCTCAAAAAAGCGGTCTTGAATTTGTATAAATAATTTTTTATGAATTGATTCTAAAAATTTTAAATCATTTTCAATTTGAGTAAAATTATATTTTCCTTTTTCTGGTTCAAGAGATTTCCATGTATAAACTATTTGTACTCCTGCAATTTGTTTATTATTAAGTTTTTTTTGCAAGGATTTTAATTGTTTTGAATCACCACCCAAAAATATAAAGTTTTCAACTTTAGAATTAGCTTTAGCGATTGTAATAAAGCTAAAAAATAATAAAATTAAACTGAATTTTTTCACACAATATATTTCTATAATTTTTCTAAATGTTCTTTAAGAGCTAAGCCTATTTCTGGATGTTTTAATCCATAAGCAATTGTGGCTTTTATGTAACCCAATTTTGAACCACAATCGTATCTTAATCCCTTTATTTTATGAGCAAATATTTTTTGCGATAGTAAAAGCTTATCTATAGCATCTGATAATTGGATTTCATTTCCAGAACCTTTTTTTGTATCATTTAATATTGTAAAAATTGTATGTGGCAAGATATATCTACCTACCACAGCTAAATTTGATGGAGCATTTTCTTGGGTAGGTTTTTCGATAATTTTTTGTATTTGTGAATATTTAGTGGGGGAATCATTTCCCATTAATTTGATGATACCATAAGAAGAAACGTCTTTAATGTCAATTTGTTGAACGCCTAA
>CALMTA010000260.1 GCA_937872505.1 uncultured Neisseriaceae bacterium
CATTATTCGCTAGAATTACCACCTGTATCAGATAATAATTCCAGCCCATCAGTTATTTAAACCTGTATATTTTTTATATTTAAAAACCGTGAGGACTCACGGTTTTTAAAAGTTCTGAATTTATAATTCTAGGGGATCAACATCTAAATGCCATATAACCATGTTTTTATTTTTAATATTATTTACTTCTACAATTAATTTATCCAAAAAAATATGTAATTTATTGCGATCATTACTTTGGATTAATATTTGTGCTCGCTCTTTCTTTTTTAATTTTTGAATAATAGCTGGAACAGGCGAAAATATATTAATATCGTTAGTTTTAATTTTATTAGCTAAATTTTCTACTTCTAATAAAAAATCCATTGCTGATTTTATTTTGCTACTACTTGCTCTTAAAAGAACATAGTTTGAATAAGGCGGTACATTTAAACTTTTTCGCTGTAACATTAAGTAATTGGCAAAGCCTGCAAAATCATGATTTATTAAATATTGATATAATTCATTCTTTGGAAAATTAGTTTGTAGTAAAACTAAACCTTCTTTATCTCCCCGACCAGCCCTACCTGAAACTTGCATTAATTGAGTAAATAATAATTCAGTAGAACGAAAATCATAACTATATAAACCGCTATCTAAATTTAGTCCCACCACTAAAGTTAAATTATGAAAATCATGACCTTTAGCCATCATTTGTGTACCAACTAAAATATCGACTTCATTATTATAGATTTTATTATATAGTTTCTCCCAAGATGCTTTACCTTTTGTAGTATCCTGATCAATACGAGAAATACGTGCTTGGGGAAACTTTTGATTTAATATTTCTTCTACCTTTTGCGTTCCCTGCCCTATTGCCTGTAAATATGGGTTATTACAATTAGGACAAGTTCTAGGAATTTTTTTTGAAATCCCACAATGATGACATTTCAATTCTTTTGTAGAACTATGATATACCATATTAACTGAACAATTATTACATGTACTTATCCAATTACACTCATAACAAGTAATAACCGGACAAAAACCACGCCTATTAATAAAAACTAAACTTAATTCTTTATTATCTAAACATTTTTTTATATTCTCTAGTGCAATATCAGTTATCCCTTCATTTGGAGGATATGTTTTTAAATCAAGTAATTTAATTTGTGGTAACCGTGCTGTTTCTACGGTACGATTTGTTAATTTATATAACTCATATTTCTTTAGTTTAATATTATAAATGGTTTCTAATGAAGGAGTAGCTGAACCTAAAATAACTGGTATTTTCATAGAACTTGCTCTCAATACAGCTACATCGCGTGCTGAATATCTTAATCCATCATATTGCTTAAAAGATTGGTCGTGTTCTTCATCAACAATAATAATACCTAAATTTTTAAAAGGCGTAAAAACTGCTAACCTAGTGCCAATAATAATTTGCGCTTCTCCATTTTGCGCATTATAATATCCTTTTAAGCGAGAAAGACCGCTTGAGCTACTTGTCAATATCTGCATTTTTACATTAGAAAAACGTCTTTTAAATCTTGATAAAAGCTGAGGGGTTAAATTGATTTCTGGTACTAAAACTAGAACTTGTTTTCCTTTTAATAAAACGCTCTCTATTAATTCTAAATATACTTCTGTCTTACCACTACCAGTAATTCCATATAAAACAGCCGGATAAAATGCTTCCAGATGTTGTTTTATTGCAGCTATTACACTTTGTTGTTCATTATTTAAATGAATTTTTTGTACTACTTTAGGGGCTTTTAACTTTAAAAGTTTATTGTCTTCTAATTTTAAGGTATAAGTTTGAGGTTTTCTAAGTAAACTTGGTATACAAGTAAATAAAGTTTGCCCAATAGGATAATGATAATAATTAGCAATAAATTTAACTAATTTAATAATTTTATTATCTAATACTTCATCAAAAACTTTAATAATAGGTTTTAATTTTTTAATATCAAACGTTAAAGATTTTATATCTACATTATTTTGCCATACAAATCCTACAACCTGATTTTTTCTAAATTCAACTAGCACTCTTGAACCAACAACTATATTTTCTTCAGAACTATAACTAAAGCTCTGATTTAAAGGGACATCTAGCAATATATTTACTATTTTTTTCATTAGATTCCGTTTAAATTAAAATAAACTTAGTTGATATATTTAGGGTTAAAACAATTTAGGAAAGATTAGCTTTAAGAACATAGTATTATTCTGGTTTAAAAATTTTTTTCATTTTTCTTTTAATGTAATTTTGTTTTAAATTAGATAAATATTCGACAAATACTTTACCATCAAGATGATCAATTTCATGTTGTATACAAACTGACATTAATCCATCACAATCAATAATATGCTCTACACCATCCATATCTTGGAATTTAAGTTTAATTATTTCTGAACGAATAACTTTTTCAAATATACCAGGAACGGAGAGACATCCCTCCTCACCGATAATTTCTCCACTTTTATTTATAATTTCTGGATTTACAAATACTAATAAATTTTTTGGCTGATCTTCTCTACTCATATCTATTATAAATAACCTTTTTTGCACATTTACCTGGGTAGCTGCTAAACCAATCCCATTATTAGCATACATAGTTTGTGCCATATCATTAACTAATGTGCGTATCGATTCATCAAATTCCTCTACCTTGACTGCTTTTAAATGTAATCTAGGATCAGGAAAATGCAAAATTTGTAAGTTCGCCATAAATAATTTAAAACCTGTATAAAATTTAATTTATAATATCGTCATGTTACATCACCCCATATTTTATCAAGAAAACCTATAGCATGACGGAAAAACTAAACTCAGAAGATATTTATTCTTGGTTATTACTAGCCCTTACCCCAAGAGTTGGTCCTATAACTATGCTAAAATTAATTAACTATTTTGGATCACCAAAAGTAGTTCTTGAACAAAGTATAACCTCATTAGAAAAAATTGTCACTCATGCAATTGCTAAACTAATTGTAGATAAAAGTGCAACCAAAGAAGTAGATAAATCATTAGATTGGATAAATAGCAATAATAATTGTAGTTTAATAACTATTAATGATATATTATACCCACATAGTTTAAAAGAAATACCTGATCCACCATTAATACTTTATTTGCGTGGCAATAAAAACCTATTAAATTCAAATAAATTAGCAATAGTTGGATCTCGATATCCGACAACTGAAGGAACAGAAAATGCATTTAAATTTGCTCATGATCTATCAAATAATGGTTTGACTATTACTAGTGGAATGGCAAAAGGTATTGATAGATATGCCCACATTGGCGGACTTAAAGGTCAATCGTCAACAATAGGTGTTATTGGCACGGGAATTAATATTAATTATCCAGAAACAAATTATGATTTATATAATAAAGTAATAGAAAATGGACTTTTAATTAGTGAATTTCCTCTAGATACTCCACCAGTAGCCAGAAATTTTCCTAGGCGTAATCGTATAATTGCTGGTTTATCTCTAGGTTGCTTAGTTATTGAGTCAACAATTGACAGCGGTTCTTTAATTAGCGCAAACTTTGCTCTTGAAATGGGGCGGGAAGTAATGGCAGTTCCAGGCTCGATTAATAACCCATTAGCTCGAGGCTGCCATAAATTAATTAAAGAAGGGGCTAAATTAATAGAATCCACCAATGATGTTTTAGAAGAACTTAGACTTGATAAAAAGCCCTTGCAAAAAAGAAAAACCTCTTTAGAAGTTACATCAACTGACTCAATTTTAGGTATAATTGGATATAAACCAACAGAAATTGATACTTTATGTTCTAAATTAAATATTAATTTTTCAGATATTTGCGATAAATTACTTGAATTAGAATTAAATGGATCAATTATAAATTGTGGCGAAAATAAATATCAAAGAGTTTTTAAATAAGGTTGAAATATATGTATATGCTAGAATTACTTGAATGTATTTCTGAAAAAGAACAAGAAAACAATAACAATAAGTTATTCTTTAATAATAAATACTTAGAATCAGAATTTAAAAATTTATTCTTTGCACCTTTCAGTCAAAAGGATATAAATAAAAATTCCATTATTAAAAAAATTATTACAGATACTTTTAAGTCAATGACGAAAAAAAATCAAACCTCAATTGAACTAAATTTAGATTTAGAAACCCTGCTATTATATTTTAGTAAATATAAATTCGGATTTAATTGTAATGAAATAAAAATAATCATGTCTGATAATAATTCTTATTCTTCTGTTCATTAATTTTGCATACGTCATATAAATATATAAACTTTAAAATAGGAATATAGAGATGGCCTCTAAACTGTTAATCGTAGAATCACCTGCCAAAGCAAAAACTATTAATAAATATTTAGGTAGCGATTATAAAGTTATAGCTTCATTTGGACATGTGCGTGATCTACCTAAAAAAAATGGTTCAATAGATATTGATAATGATTTTGCTCCAAAATATCAAATCATTCAACAAAATAAAAAGCATGTTGATGAAATCATAAAGAATGCAAAAACAGCTGAGCAAATTTTACTAGCTACTGACCCAGATAGAGAAGGTGAAGCAATTGCATGGCATATTTCAGAAATATTAAAATCTAAAAAAGATTTAATAAAAAAAATTATAAAGCGTGTTACTTTCCATGAAATTACAGCCAAAGCTATTAAAGAAGCAATAAATAAACCCCGTGAACTTGATCTTAATTTGATAGCTTCACAACAAGCGCGTTTAACGTTAGACTATCTTATAGGGTTTAACATTTCACCTCTATTATGGCGAAAAATAAAACCGGGTTTATCAGCAGGCAGAGTTCAATCGCCCGCACTTAGATTGATATGTGAACGTGAGAAAGAAATAAAAGATTTTATCCCTGAAGATTACTTTTCTATTCATTTGCATACTCATAAAAAAAATAGTAAATTTCAAGCAAAATTGATTGAATATAATAATAAAAAAATTGACACAAAATCAATAAAAGAGAAAAAAGAAGCTGTTGATATACAAAATCATTTAAAAAAATTTAAACCAGCAAAAATAATAAATATTAATAAAAAACAAAAAAAGAAAAATCCACTACCACCATTTATAACATCTAGTTTACAAATTGAAAGTGCCAGAAAAATTGGTTTTAATACTGATAAAACCATGCGAGTAGCACAATCATTATATGAAGGGGTTGATATAGGACAAGAAACAGTTGGTTTAATAACTTATATGAGAACTGATTCTGTTAATTTATCTGCTTCTGCTATTGAAGACATTCGTGATTTTATCAATCAAAACTATGATAAAAAATATTTACCTGCAAATGCAGTTAGTTTTATTAATAAAGTAAAAAATGCCCAAGAAGCTCATGAAGCTATCCGTCCTACTACAATTTTTAAAACTCCAAATGAAATAAAACAATATTTATCTGCGGATCAATTTAAATTGTATGAATTAATATGGCAAAGAACTGTGGCCTGCCAAATGAACCCTGCTATTTTAGATACCATTGCTGTGGATATTAAATTAGACATTGGAGTTTTTAGAGCAAACGGTATTACAATTAATTTTGATGGATTTATGAAAGTTTACCAAGAAGAAAAAGAAGAAACAAATTTAAACTCTGAAAATGATGATTCTACTGAAATTAAACTTCCAGAGCTAGAAGTATCTGAAGAGCTGCCTATTGACAAAATTGACCTTATGGAACACCAAACTGAACCTAAACCCCGTTATAGTGAAGCCTCTTTAGTTAAATCTCTAGAAGAATTAGGCATTGGTCGTCCTTCAACTTATGCTTCTATTATTTCTACATTAAAAAAACGTGAATAAGTAATGATGGAAAAAAAACGATTTATTCCAACAGATATTGGCGAAATCGTAAATCAATT
>CALMTA010000261.1 GCA_937872505.1 uncultured Neisseriaceae bacterium
TTATTTTAATAACTTCTGATAAAGGTTTGTGTGGAAGTTTAAATTCTAATTCAATAAAATTGTATTATGAAAAAATTAAGCAATTTGAAAATGATGGAATAAATGTAGAAGTTTGTGTTATTGGTCATAAAGGATTGGTGGCTTCAAATAGAGTTGGCTTAAATATTGTTAGTTCAACTGTGGGGTTAGGTGATATACCTCGCATGGAAAAAATAGTAGGTCCTTTAGCTGGTTTATTAAAAAAGTTTCATGATAAAGAGTTAGATGCAATATATATTGTTTACTCTCATTATATAAATACAATGAAACAACAACCAGTATGGGAACAATTATTGCCTTTAACAGAACGAGATTTAAAAGTAGAACATAAATTACCTTGGGATTATATTTATGAACCATCGGCATCTATTGTTTTAGATCAATTAGTAGGAAGGTATATTGAATCGGTGGTTTATCAATGTTTAGTTGATAATATGGCTTCTGAGCAAGCAGCAAGAATGATTGCAATGAGAGCGGCTACAGATAATGCAGGTGAAGCAATATATCAGTTGCGACTAATGTACAATAAATCAAGACAGGCAGCAATTACAAAAGAGCTGGCTGAAATTGTAGCAGGTGCTGCTGCAGTTTAGTAGTAAAAAATAAAATAGGTTTGTAGGGATACAAAAATGGCACAAGGAAAAATTATTCAAATTATTGGTGCGGTAGTGGATGTTGAGTTTTCACGTGAGAATGTTCCGCAAATATATAATGCGTTAAAATTAGAATCGGGTGGTAATTTAGTCCTAGAGGTTCAACAACAGCTTGGAGATGGGATTGTTCGTAGTATTGCTATGGGAAGCTCCGATGGTTTACAAAGAGGCTTATCAGTAATTGATACAGGGAAACCTATAACTGTACCAGTTGGGGAAGCTACATTAGGTCGTATTATGGATGTATTAGGTAATCCAATTGATGAAAGAGGACCAATCCCTACTGAAGAATTAAGAGCTATTCATCAAAATGCTCCCAAGTTTGACGAAATTTCACAAAATACTGAATTATTAGAAACTGGAATAAAGGTAATTGATTTATTATGCCCTTTTGCTAAAGGAGGTAAAGTAGGATTATTTGGCGGTGCTGGTGTTGGTAAAACGGTTAATATGATGGAATTAATTCGTAATATTGCGGTTGAACACAGCGGTTATTCAGTATTTACTGGAGTAGGAGAGAGAACTCGAGAAGGGAATGATTTTTATCATGAAATGAAAGAGTCAAATGTCTTGGATAAGGTATCGCTAGTATATGGTCAAATGAATGAACCACCAGGTAATCGCTTACGAGTTGCATTAACAGGGCTTACGATAGCGGAAAAGTTTCGTGATGAAGGCCGCGATGTTTTATTATTTGTTGATAATATCTATCGTTATACATTAGCTGGAACAGAAGTATCAGCTTTATTAGGACGTATGCCATCAGCAGTTGGTTACCAGCCGACCTTGGCCGAAGAAATGGGGCGATTTCAAGAGAGGGTTGCTTCTACAAAAAATGGCTCAATAACATCAATTCAAGCAGTATATGTTCCAGCAGATGATTTAACAGATCCATCTCCTGCAACTACATTTGCCCATTTAGATGCAACAGTAGTATTAAGTAGAGATATTGCTTCTTTAGGGATTTATCCAGCTGTGGATCCTCTAGATTCAACTTCACGTCAGCTAGATCCTCTGGTTGTAGGAGAAGAACACTACAATGTAGCTAGAGGTGTGCAAGCAACTTTACAAAAATATAAAGAATTGCGCGATATTATAGCTATTTTAGGAATGGATGAGCTGTCAGAAGAAGATAGATTAATAGTTATAAGAGCCCGTAAAATTCAGCGTTTTTTATCTCAACCATTCTTTGTTGCAGAAGTATTTACTGGTTCTCCTGGAAAATATGTATCTTTAAAGGATACTATTCAGGGGTTTAAAGGAATTTTAAATGGTGAATATGACCATTTACCTGAGCAAGCATTTTATATGGTTGGTTCAATTGAAGAAGCTGTTGCAAATGCTGATAAAAAATAAGGTAGCTAATTATGGCTAATTTAATTAAAGTCGATTTAGTTGATTCTGAAAAACAAATTTTCTCTGGAAGTGTTGAATATCTTATTGCTCCAGGAGAAAATGGAGAATTGGGGATTTATCCGCATCATATTCAGATGATTGCAAAATTAAAACCCGGTTTAATACGTATGCAGGTACAAAATCAGGATTCGCAGTTAATATTTGCTATATCAGGGGGCTTTCTTGAAGTACAAAGCAACCATATTACTATATTAGCAGATATTGTTGAAAGAACAGATGATTTAGACGAAGCACGATTAATTAAAGAGAAAGAGGCTGCCATTAAGAGGCTTCAAACATCAACGTCATTAATGACTAGTGACGTTGCAAAAGCACAAATTGCACTAGATATAGCTATTGCTCAAATAAAAGCGTTAGAATATATCAAAAAACAATCTAAAAGTTAACTAAATTTATATAAATATTTAACCAAGTTGCATTTAAAATATGATACAATCTTGGCAGTTGTTTTATCTTACTGGTAAGTGGTCAATATTTTTTTAAAGGTCTTTTAATATGAAAAATTTATTAGCAATAATGTTTGCTGGAATGTCTTTAGTAGCTTGTTCAGAAAATGCATCTACAACACCTAATGTTGAAGCTTCATCTGTTTCTGTAGTTGCTCCTGCAGCTGATACAGTAGTTGTTTCTGCACCTGTAGCTTCTGAGCCAGCAGCAGTAGTATCTAATCAAACTGCATCAGCATCAAAATAAATATTAAATAATAGATTTATTACTTAATAGATAGCCAAGCAAATGCTTGGCTTTTTTATTAATTTTTGTTAATAAAAATAGAGTTAATAAAATGTTTTCAAATATTATAATAATTGGCATTACCGGAGTTGGAAAAACTACAGTTGGTAAAGAGCTGGCACGCTGCCTAGAAAAAGAATTTATTGATTTAGATAAGAGAATTGAAACTATATGCGGGGTAGATATTCCAACTATCTTTGAGATTGAAGGTGAAGCAGGGTTTAGAGAACGTGAAAGTGAAGAACTAAAAAGGATTATTACTTTTTCTAAAAACTGTGTTTTATCTGTTGGGGGTGGCTGTATAATGCGTGAGGATAATAGAACAATAATTGCCAGTGGAAATAACCTAGTTATTCAATTGTATGCAGAAATGAAAATTGTTGCAGAACGTTTAGCAAAATCTATTAATAAGCGCCCAATATTTTATAATCAAAATATAGAAAGAAAAATAGCTGAAATCTACGCTATTAGAAAAGATAGTTATGATAGGATTACAGATTTAAAAATTGATACTTCATTTTTAAAGCTAAACCATGTAATTAATAAAATTTTTGAATACTTAAATAAAAATTATAATCTACAAATTTATTGCAAATAATATAGTTATAGTGTAATATATTGACCTCATATTTGCGGAAGTGGCGAAATTGGTAGACGCACTGGATTTAGGTTCCAGCGCCGCGAGGCGTAAGAGTTCGAGTCTCTTCTTCCGCACCATTAAATTTTAGTAATTTAAAATACTTATAAAAATAACATTATTTATATCTTCTTCAATTCTTCATAAAATAATAAATAAAAAGAGTAATTATAAAAATAATATATTAAAATTATAAAAACTTAGATGTGAAAATTATAATATAGCTAAATTATGATACAATATTGGGCTTTATTAAAATCAAATAAGATATATATTTTAAAAAAATTAATAAATTGTATCTTATTTATTTTATAAACTAAGATTATTAATTATTATAAATGCAAATATTTAATTATAGGTATTAAGATAAATAAATGGCAAAAAAATTATATTTAAAAACTTTTGGCTGCCAAATGAATGAATATGATTCAGATAAAATGGCAGACATAATGAATAAATTTGATGGATATGAAAAAACTGATAATCCTGGTATGGCGGATGTAATATTATTTAATACTTGCTCAATTAGAGAAAAAGCACAAGAAAAAGTCTTTTCTGATTTAGGAAGAGTAAAGCATTTAAAAGAAGAAAATCCAAATGTAATTATTGGAGTTGGTGGTTGTGTTGCATCTCAAGAAGGAGAAACCATAATTAAACGGGCTCCATACGTAGATATAGTATTTGGTCCACAAACTTTACATAGAATTCCTGATTTGATTACAAAAAAACGTATTTCTGGTAAATCCCAAGTTGATATTAGTTTTCCTGAGATTGAAAAATTTGATAATTTACCTATAGCAAAAACAGAAGGAGTAACGGCATTTGTATCAATAATGGAAGGGTGCTCAAAATATTGTTCTTACTGTGTAGTTCCTTATACTCGAGGAGAGGAGATATCTCGTCCTTTTAATGATGTTTTGAAAGAAGTAACTAATTTAGCAAAACAAGGAGTTAAAGAGGTTAATTTATTAGGACAAAATGTAAATGCATATTGTGGTTTAATGGATAATAATGAAAAAGCAGATTTTGCATTACTTTTGGAATATATACATGAAATTTCTGGAATTGAAAGAATTAGATTTACAACCTCACATCCTAAAGAGATGAGTAATAGAATAATTGATTGTTATGGAAAATTACCTAAATTAGCATCACATTTACATTTGCCAGTTCAAAGCGGTTCAGATAGGATTTTAGCAGCTATGAAACGTGGTTATACTTCCTTAGAATATAAATCTATCATTAGAAAAATTCGAGAAAAAAGACCTAATATTTCATTTTCATCTGATTTTATTGTCGGCTTCCCAGGAGAAACAGAAGCAGATTTTGAAAAAACTATGGAATTAATTGAATTCGTTGGTTATGATTCTAGTTTTAGTTTTATCTTTTCCCCAAGACCTGGAACTCCTGCAGCTAATATCAAAGATGATACACCGCTAGAAATAAAGCGTGAAAGATTATATAAATTACAAAAACGAATTGATGAATTAGTTTCAGATATTAATAGTAAAATGGTAGGAACTATACAAAAAGTTTTAGTAGAAGGTAAATCAAAGAAAAATCCTAATAAATTAAGTGGTAGAACAGAAAATTTTAAAGTAGTAAATTTTGAAGGTTCAGAACGTTTAATTAACCAAATCGTTGATTTACGAATTACCGAATGTTCAGTTTATAGTTTAAGTGGTGAAATTGTAATTAAAAACTAATAAGGTGTTCCTGAATCATTTAAATCAACTTCTAATACATTTTTATTCTTTTTAAACATGCTATTAGAAATTATTTCTAATTTAACTCGTGTAATCCCTTTTTTGTACATACCTAGATATTTAGCAGCAGCAGTGCTTAAATCTATAACCCGGTTCCTTTTAGGCATTCTGTCTCTGACTTCTACATAAACGCTACGATTGTTACTTAAATTGGTGACTTTAAGCTTAGTTCCTAACCGTAAAGTAGGATGGGCAGCAGTAGACATATTATTAGTATCAAAATAATCACCATTTGCCATTTGTTGCCCATTAAAACCATCGCCATCTCCGTAATAACTAGCAATTCCAGCCATATAGTTATTTTTTTTATGGTATTTGTGTTTATATTTTTTATGGTAAATTTTATAGTGTTTATGTTTATAAGTATTAGCAAAAGAAAAATTAGTAAAAAGTAATGTAAATATAATTATAGTTTTAAAAAAAAGCTTAATCATTTTTTTAAACTCCATTAATAAAACTTAATTGACGCCAAGCTTCATAAATTACAATAGCAACTGAATTTGATAAGTTTAAACTACGTTGATTCTCTTGCATAGGTATCCTAATGATTTTATCATTGGTAAATTCATCCAATATATTTTTAGGTAAGCCTTTAGTTTCAGATCCAAATATTAATACATCATTAAAGTTAAAG
>CALMTA010000262.1 GCA_937872505.1 uncultured Neisseriaceae bacterium
AGAATATCCAGCAAGTAACATGCTTTGGCCTTCTTTAATGATAGTTTGGCTAGTGATATCACTTTGCGTTGCAGTAGGCATAGAGTTTGTAGTTTGATCTCCTACTATCCCATCTTTTAAAATAATAGATAATTTAATATTTCGTTGATTATTTTCAGAAAAAATAACATGAGGAGTAATAGCTAGCGAGGTATTTATATCAGCTGGCTGATTACTATCTTTGTTATTATCTGAATTTTTATTAGGTATACTTAAATATAATGTTTCTTTAACATTTACAATAGCGGGTATATTATCAATAGTTGCGACAGATGGATGATCAACTATTTGTGCTAAACTATTTTTAGCAAGGAATTCTAAGCCTATTTGAAAACTAGCTAAGTCATTAATAGTTGTTTGTCCAGGATTTACTTTATTAAAATTTAAAGATAAACTATTACCATTACTAAATCCTGTGCTAAATTTATTAAATGAGGCCCACCAATTAATACCTTCTTTATTTAATTTATCTTGATCTAAATGTATAATTAAAACATCTACTTGTATTAATGGAGCAGGTACATCAAGTAGTTCAATTAAATTGCGGTAAATTTGAAGGTTTGTAGTTTTATCACGTATTACAATAGTATTAAGACGATTATCTGCTTGGACTAATGGGCTAGTAATAGTGCCTGACGCTGAGTTTTCTGAACTATTAACACTCATATCACGTTTACTCAAGACTTGTTTAATTTGATTTTGCATTGGTTCTACAACTTGATCAATAAGTCTGTTGGCACCACTAGCGTTTATATTTTGATTATTTGATAAGATTGCTTGTAAAATAGTAGCAACTCCAGGGATATTTATTTGTTGACCTGCAAAATTTACTCTTTGATCAATTGCACTAGCATATTTAAGCCTATATACAGCAAATTGTTGATTACTTGGAGAAATATTTAGTTGGTGGATTTGTTCGATTAACATATTAGTATATGTTTCAGGACCACTAATTATAATTCTATTTTCTGCAGGTAACTCAGAGTAGCCAAATTTTTTATTTATTAAACCTAATGATTTTAAGCTATTTTTAACCATAGGCATATCATCTGATGATATCTCAATATTTCTATTAATAAATTTATTTGAT
Source organism: uncultured Neisseriaceae bacterium (assembly GCA_937872505.1). Taxonomy (GTDB): domain Bacteria; phylum Pseudomonadota; class Gammaproteobacteria; order Burkholderiales; family UBA11063; genus Aquella. The sequence goes on from CALMTA010000262.1 coordinate 1,130, forward strand.
GTTATATTTAAAGTTCCTGAGTATATAAACCATTCGAAACCGTAGCGTTTAGCTAAAACATTTAATAATTTTTCTCCAGATTCAACTGTAAATTTACCTGTTACATTTTGTGCTAATATATTTTTTGGAGCATTTTTATCAAAGACTATATTTAATCCATTATTCTGGCTATAAGTTTTAAGAGCACTTTTAAGGGTTTCATTGCGATAAAAATAGTTATACATACCGCCGTCGTCATTGTTATCTTCTATAGATGACGAGTTAGTTAAATCATCGGCAAATAAATTTAATTGATTAAATATTAATAACAAAATTAATAGTTTTTTCATATGCTTAGTTCCAATTTAAAAATTATCATTACTTTCTGTCTTATTATAGTATTCCAGCTCTTTTTCTTTTCCTGCTATATCTTGTTTTAAATTATTAATATGTTCATCAATAAATTTTATTAATTGAATATCAGTGGTATGTGCTTTAAGTTTAGTTAATTCTTCTAAATATTTTTTTTCTTTATTTAAATAATCCAGTTCTTGTTGTTGTTCATTTTTAATAATTTCCTTTTGATTTAAATCGGAAGGCATATTATTTTTAGATGAATTATTATTTGTTGTAATTTTATCTAAAGGTATAATTACAGGAAATTTGCCACTAAAAACTATTTTATTTTGATCAATAGAAGCAATTTTAAAACCAGCTATTTCCCCTCCAACAAATACTTTTTCGCCGCTACTGGTTACTAAAAATTGGGGATTTCCAGTATAAACTTGGCTAATATTAAAAGGGATAATATTTAAAGCATCTTTAATATTTAAATTTATTTTAAATACATCTTGATATTTTGTAGTTAACTCTTTTAAACTGTCGCCAATTTGCTTGCTTTCTTCATTAGTTAAAAAACCACTTATAGAAATAATATTTAAGTTCCAATCTTTGTTTATAGTTAAACGAGGGCTTAATTTATTATCAATTATTTTATCTAAATCTTTTTCAATATCATATTTTTGAAAAATTTTACTAGTATTTAAATTATTTAATTCAGGCAGTTGATTACTAATATCAAGCTCAATATCGTTTATTTCGCTTAAACCATTTATAATACCGGATAAACATATCTGCTGATTTATTGAATCAAAATTTACTTTAATAGTTTTTAATTGATGATTAATTAGAATCTGTGAAACTTTTTCAATGGCATTATCGCTTTGTAATACGGAAAATTCAATTTGAGATAAATATTTAGCAAAATGATTTTTTAAAAAATTTAAATCTTCTGCATTATCAACTATTCCAGATAAAGTGTACTTATTATTATTATTTAATAATTTGAGACCAAAATATTTGCTCGGTAAAGAAATAAACTGTTTTTTTATTGATTGATTTAAATTTGATGTAGTTGTTTGCTCTAATTGTAGCTTGGTGGTAAAATTGGAATACTTTATTAAACCAATAATTAAAACTATTAGAATAAAAAAACTTAAAATAAATAAGAGGACAATCTTTTGTTTTTGCTTAATATAATCTTTAATTTTGGATATGATTTTATTTTTAGGTTTAGAGACTGCATTATCAGGTAACATATGTTGTAAAATAGTTTCAGTATCTATTAATTCATTAATCACCGCTTCTTTATTAGTTACAGCTACCCAATTATTAATTTGTTCTTTATTATCATGAATAACAAATTTTAATTTATGGCTTTCAAGAAATAGAGGTAGTGCATATTCTTCATTAATGAGTAATTTACCATTATTACAATAAATATCATTTACAACTTCACTAATTATAATTTTATCATTATGAATAGTAAAAGCAAATGATATTTTATTTTCACTTTCTATTGGTAAATAAATATCATGGTTATAATCATTAGCAGCTAAATATCGTTGATTTTCATCTAAATCAATAGAAGCTCCGGTATGATTGCCTTCTAGTATTTTGAATTGATAGTTCACATTAATCCAGTTTTAATAATATTAATAACTTTTACTCCAATTCGCCCATCTACTTCAACTAATAATCCTTCAGCAAAACTAACCCCGTTAGCAGTTAGTTTCACTGTAGGTAATAAGTTGCCTAAATTTATGCAGCTCCCAACAGTTAAATTTTGTAGTTGACTAATTGAAAGATTTACTTCGCCGACATTACAAGCTATTCTTAAAGCTATATCATCTAAATTTACCGATACATTATCCGTATTATTTACGTCTTTAAAATCATTAGAGTTATTATTTGAAGTTAAAGATTGATTAATTAATTCATTTTCTAAGTCATTTTTTGTATTATAATTTTCAGCTATTTCATCTTTATTTTCTGATTCAAATTTATC
>CALMTA010000263.1 GCA_937872505.1 uncultured Neisseriaceae bacterium
TAATTGGTATTCATAGCCGAGATAATGACTTAGTTGTAAACCCAATTAAAGGAAAAAAACTAACTAATGTTAGAGCTTCCGGAACAGATGAAGCTGTTCGGCTAACTCCTCCTATTAAATTAACTTTAGAGAGTGCTATTGAATTTATCGATGATGATGAATTGGTTGAAATAACACCAAAAAGCATTCGAATTCGTAAGCGTCACCTCAATGAAATTGACAGAAAACGCGCTAATAAAAATTCTTAATATTCTAAAATTCCTAATAAATCCCAATTTGATCCAAGTTGGGATTTTTAAATTAATTTGTAATTTTGTCATCTGAATTTGCCATTAGCTCTCGATTAATTTCGCGATTTTCGTAATCAATTTTAAGTAATATAGCAAGAGCAATACAACTAACTAGCATTGAGCTACCTCCATAAGAAACAAAAGGTAGCGTTAAACCTTTAGTTGGTAAGATACCAATTGTAACGCCTATATTTATCAATGCTTGAGAAAATAACCAAATACTAATTCCTTGAGCTAGAAGTGATTGAAATTTTCTATTACCTAATTTTCTTGCTTCACTACCAATAATGGTAAATCCTCGATAAAAAATAATCCAAAATAATATTAATATTGTTACAATTCCAATAACACCAAATTCCTCAGCAATTATTGCCATTATAAAATCAGTATGCGCTTCTGGCAAGTAAAATAGCTTTTCTATACTATTTCCTACTCCAACACCAAATAGTCCTCCATGACCTACAGCTAACAATGAATGTGTCAATTGATAACCTTTACCTAGTGCATCTTGCCAAGGGTCAATAAAACCCAATACTCTACGCATACGATATGGGGTTATTATTATTAAGCCAATAAAACTAATTAACCCCATAATTGATAAAGAAAAAATTATTTTTTTATCAATATTTGCCATAAAAAATATACTAAGTGCAATAATAAAGATAACAGTTGCTGACCCCATATCTGGCTCTAAAAGTAGTAATAATGCAATACCACAAATAGCACCTAATGCAGGAAATAAGTCAGTCCAAAAATGTTTTAAATTTAAATATTTATTACATACATAATCAGATAAATAAATTGTCACACAAAGTTTTGCAAATTCAGATGGCTGTATATGAAGCATTCCTACACCGATCCATCTCCTTGAACCATTTACTACAGTACCTACATGAGGTATTAAAACTATAATTAATAAAAAAACTATAGCTACAGCAATAAAAGTTGCATATTTACGCCAAAATGACGTAGGTAAAATAAAAGCTATAATTCCTGCAACTAAACCAATTACACTATAAAATAAATGACGGATTAAATAATAATATTGGTTATGAATTAGTTTATCATGTGCTGCATAAGCGATTGGCGCAGAATATACCATAATCATACTTATTGCTATTAATAAAATTGCTGAAAATAAAATCTTATCATCCAATAATTGAATACTTTCATCATCTGTTGATCTAAATAATCTATTTAATATTTTCATAAATGCTATCTATAAATACTTGTGCACGCTCTTTATAATTAGAAAACATATCCCAAGAAGCACAGGCTGGAGATAAAACTACTGCTTCCCCCGCCTTAGCATTACTAATACTAAATTTTACTGCTTCCTGTAATAAATTAAAACATTGTACGGGAATTGATAACTCTTGTAAAACTTTATTAATAATTTTTTTATCTTGACCAATAATAGCTACTGATTTACATTTTTTTAATACTAAATCTCGCAACGGTGCAAAATCTTGACCCTTGCCATCTCCACCTAAAATCAAATGGATTGGCATATCTAGGCCACTAACTCCTGCAACAACAGCACCAACGTTAGTTCCTTTTGAATCTTCAATAAAAATTATTTCATTATGCTCTAAAACTTTTTGCATACGATGTTCTATGCCTTTAAAATTACTTAGAGCTGCTTTTACTTTATTATCTTCAACTTTAATTCCAGCTGCTTGAAGCAAAGCTAAGGAAGCTAAACAATTTAGATAGTTATGCTGCCCCATTAATTGTAAATCTTTAACTTTCAAAAACGGTTTAGAACCAATTTGTAAATACGTTTCTTTATCAACCATTTTTAAACAAAATTCACAATTTTCAATACCAAAGTATATTTGTTCTTGCTTACTTCTTTTCATTGCTAAAGTAAATACATCATTAGCATTCAACACTTGGCTTTTACAGTTATTAAAAATATTTGATTTGGCATAAGCGTATTCCAATAAGTCTCTATATCTATCTAGGTGATCTTCAGAAATATTTAAAACTGTGGCACTATCTAACATTAA
>CALMTA010000264.1 GCA_937872505.1 uncultured Neisseriaceae bacterium
CCAGCCGCAAAAACTCCCGGAACTGAGGTACTGGTTGCGTGGCCTTCATTGCCAGATTTAGTTATAATATACCCATCTTTCATTTCTAATTGCCCTTGAAAAATAACTGAATTTGGCGTATGGCCAATTGCAATAAAAACTCCTAATAATGAAATATTTTCTAATTCACCATTATTATGTTTTATTTTAATGCCTGTTACTCCCTTATCATCACCTAAAACTTCATCTAAAACTGCCTCAGTTTTTAAAACAATTTTACCAGCATTTACTTTTTCCCTCATCCGATCAATCATAATTTTTTCTGCTTTAAAATTAGCTCTTCGATGAATTAAAGTAACTTTGCTACAAATATTAGATAAATATAGGGCTTCTTCAACTGCAGTATTACCACCACCTACTACCGCAACCTCTTGATTTTTATAAAAGAAACCATCACAAGTAGCACAACCTGAAACTCCTTTACCCATAAATTTTTTTTCTGATTCTAATCCTAAATATTTAGCACTAGCACCAGTTGCAATAATTAAAGCATCACAACTAAATTCGCCAGAATCCCCTGTTAATTTAAATGGGCGGCTCTTTAAATCAACATTTTTTATTTGATCAAAAATTATTTCTGTTCCAAATTTAGTAGCATGCTCTAAAAATCTTTGCATTAAATCTGGACCTAAAACATGACCACCAATTTCAGCAGGCCAGTTTTCTACTCCAGTTGTAGTCATTAATTGACCACCTTGTTCAATTCCCGTAATGATTACCGGAGCTAAATTAGCGCGAGCTGCATAAATTGCAGCAGTATAACCAGCTGGTCCAGAACCTAATATAATTAACTTATGGTGTGCAGACATTAACATTATCCCTTTCTGGCAACATAACATTTATTTCTAGTAATTCCAAATTATTGCGTTTTTCTAAATTGACTTTTAAATCATTTTTATCCACTTTAATATATTTAGCGATAACAGCAACCAGCTCCTGCTGTAATTGTGGCAACCAAGATGGAGTTCCGCTTTCTTGATTAAACTCATTAATCGCACGTTCATGAGCTAATATTATTTGTAATCTTTCTTTAGCAACTACTGCAGTAGTCTTTTTACGCCCTAAAATTATATCTAGTAGTGACATTAGCGACCTCCTCCAAAAATACGTCTTAATAATCCTTTTTTCTCAGGCATAACAAAACGAAGTGGTTTCTCTTCACCTAAAAATCTTGCAATAACGTCTAAATATGCTTCTGACACATCTGTATTACTTAAACTAATTGCCGGCGTTCCAGTATTAGAAGCATGCAAAACATCTGGCGATTCAGGAATAAGCCCTAAAACAGGAAGACGCAAAATATCTTGAATATCTTGTAGTGACAGCATCTCCCCACTTTCAACACGGTTGGCGTTATAACGTGTAACTAGTAAATGAGCTTTAATTTTCTCTTGTCCACTTTCAGATCTTTTTGATTTAGAAGCGAGTAACCCTAAAATTCTATCTGAATCTCTTACAGATGAAACTTCCGGATTAGTCACCACTAAAGCTTCATCTGCAAAATATAAAGCTAGAAAAGCTCCACGTTCAATACCAGCTGGTGAATCACAAATAATATAATCAAACTCTTTGCTTAGTTCTTTTATTACTTTCTCAACCCCCTCTTCAGTTAGAGCATCCTTATCTTTAGTTTGAGATGCAGCTAAAACATATAAGTTATCGCAGCTTTTATCTTTAATTAAAGCCTGGTGAAGAGTAGCATCTCCTTGTATAACATTTACAAAATCATAGACAACTCTTCTTTCACACCCTAAAATTAAATCAAGGTTTCTAAGCCCAATATCAAAATCTATTACAACAGTTTTATAACCACGCAGAGCTAAACCAGTTGCAAAACTGGCAGAAGTAGTAGTTTTTCCTACTCCACCTTTGCCTGAAGTTACGACAATAATTCTAGCCATAAAATCTCCTATCTTAAAAAATTAATTTAATGGTTTTATGTGCAAACGACTTTTTTCATCCAAATGTATTTGCACCATTTTATGATTTATATTGTCCAACAATTTATTTTCAAGAGCCCTAAATATTCCTCCAATTGCAATGAGCTCTGCATTAAAACTTGTTGTAAAAATTCGTGCCTCTTTATTACCATTACTTCCAGCTATTAATCTTCCTTTTGCTTCGCCATAAATATGGATACTGCCAGTAGCAACGATTTCCGCATTATCAGAAACAAAACTAGTAACAATTATATCGCCGTCATTTTCCACACGCATACCACTTCTAACTGGATCATCATAAATTAAAGTCTTATTACTTACTGGATTTAATTTTGTTGAACTTGCCAAATCTAATACTTTTATCCCAAAAATATAGTCTTTATTTTCATTAGATATATATTGCTCAGAGTATTTGTTGTGTAAAATAGAATGTATATTTATTCCGTATTCATTTCCTGTAGACTTAATAGAATCAAGCATTTTATTTAAATCATTTAAGACAAATACATCATTTAAGGAAAGTACAATTGTGTTATTTTTTTTATCTAATTTCTTTAAACTTTTAAATTTAGATTTAATATCTTCTATTTTAGTTTGAGAATTTATTTGTAATAAATAATACTCAAAAGATGCTTGATTCAATTTTATAGTATTGCTTAACATAAAAACCTTAAAAATAATGTGAAAATTAGTTTGTACGTTATTATATCAAATTTTCAATATATGATTTAATAGAATTAATATTTTAGATAATCGATCATAAGATATTAATCTTGTAAAAATCAATAAGTTATTTCACTAATAAAATATAATTTGAATCAACTAAACAATTATATTAATATTAAATATTTCGCAAAATTAACTATTAATTACCGAAATTTATTATATTTTTTTAATTTAATATAAATCACAATTCATCTATTTAGTAAAAATTTTTCTGCATAAATATTCTACTTAATATAAAATGGCAGGCAAAAATTACCTAATTAAAAAAGTTTTAAACTATGACTTATGTAGATACACCTCATAAAAAAATCATTACAATTAATGTAAATGGTATAAGATCAGCCCATAAAAAAGGTTTATTTCAATGGTTAAAAAATGAAAATGCTGATATTATCTGCTTACAAGAGATTAAAGCAAATCATGAAGATATTCCCAATGAATTAATAAAATGGAATAACTATTATAGTTATTTTTATCCAGCACAAAAAAAAGGTTATAGCGGCGTAGCTATATTTGCAAAAGAAAAACCTGATAATGTTATTATAGGGGTGAATAATTGTGAAATAGATTCGGAAGGAAGATATCTACAATTTGATTATGATAAGTTTTCTATTGTTTCTATTTATTTACCATCTGGTTCATCAGGTGAAGATAAACAACTAAAAAAATTTCGATTTATGGAACACTACTTCCATCTATTAGAAAAAATAATAAGATCTGAACAACAATACATTATTTGTGGTGATTGGAATATTGCTCATCAAGAAATTGATTTAAAAAACTGGAAAAATAATTTAAAAAATTCTGGATTCTTAATTGAAGAACGGCAATGGATTAGTAAAATATTAGAGATGGGATTTGTCGATGCTTGGCGTTCATTATACCCTATGGAAGCCGGCTATACATGGTGGTCTAATAGAGGGCAAGCATATAATAAAAATGTAGGCTGGCGGATTGATTATCAAATTGTTACTCAGAAAATTTCAACAACTTTGGTAAAAGCTCATATATTTAAAGATATTAAATTTTCTGATCATGCACCTTTAATAACTTATTATAATTTAGATGCACTAAAGGTTTAAAATGATTAATTATGACAATAATTTTCAAACTATTATAAAAAATATTAATATTGCAAAATCCGAAAGTATTTATCATCAAGAAGTAAAATGCGTAGCTGTTAGTAAATTAGTTACTCATAATGAAATTAGAATATTAAATAAATTAGGGCAAAAAGCTTTTGCTGAAAGTGATGCTATAGATTTTCAAAAAAAAGTCATAGAATTACATGATTTAAATATTGAATGGCATTTTATTGGCCCTATTCAGAGTAATAAAATACAATATATTGCTACAAATGCCGATTGGGTTCAAAGCATAGAAAAAATTAAACATATAATTCGCTTTAATGCATTACGTTCAGCTAATTTACCAAAACTTAATATATTAATTGAAGTAAAAATTAATAATGAAAAAAATAAACATGGTGTTATAAATGAAGAAGAAATTATTAAACTTGCTGATATTATTAAAACACAAGATAAACTTTTATTACGTGGATTAATGGGGATAGCTTCAAATACTTCTGATGAGAAAATATTAACAAACGAATTTAATCATTTAAAAAATATTTTTGATAATATTAATAAGTTGGGGTATAATATGGATACTTTATCCATGGGCATGTCAAACGATTATAAAATTGCCATAGCGTGTGGTACAACAATGATAAGAATAGGCAGAAATTTTTGGAAAAATCAACTAAATTAAAGGAAAAATCTTGCAAAAAAAACTAATTCCAATTGATTTACACTGCCATTCTATTTATTCTGATGGTGCTTATTCTGTTGAACAATTACTTAATCTAGCTCATGAAAATGGCGGTAAACATATTGCTTTAACTGATCATGATACTGTTGATGGAATTTCTGAAGCAAAAAAGCATGCTAAAACATTAGGCCTAAATTTAATTAGTGGAGTAGAAATTTCTGTTACGTGGGAAAATAATATTTTAATTCATATATTAGGCTTAAACATAAATGAAACAGATATCGCATTACAAAAAAATTTAAAAACTTTAAGACTACAAAGGTTTTCTCGCGGTGAAAAAATTGCGGAAAATTTAGCTAAGACTGGTATTAAAGGGGCTCTAGAAGGTGCTTTAAAATATTGTAGCATAAAAGAAGCTTTAAGCAGAACCCATTTTGCCAAATTCTTAGTGGATAGCGGGTATGCTAAGCCAGGAAAAGTTTTTGATAAATTCTTAGCAAAAGGTAAACCGGGTTACGCACCAATAAAATGGGCTAGCCTTGAAGATGCTGTAACATGGATAAATAATAGCGGCGGGATTGCTGTAATTGCCCACCCTGGTCGTTATAAATTTACTAGGACAAAACTACTTAATCT
>CALMTA010000265.1 GCA_937872505.1 uncultured Neisseriaceae bacterium
TACTCTATTGTTTAATTTAGGTTTTACTAAAAATATTGAACTTGAAAAGAGTTTATTATTTATAGCTTTAGAGGTAATAAATGGAGCTATCTTAATTGCTATAATTGCTTGGAAAATCAAAAGGTAATATTTGGAGTGCATGGTATCCTCTTCCTAAGAAAATATGCTAGTATAATTTTGAAAAAATTTGTTTTGAATATAATAATCTTTACAATTGCTGAGGTGATATTTTTTAACGAGATGTACAGGATGTACATTAGGAAATTAACCGAAGAGTTGATATTAGTAAAATTCAAACTGTCAACTAATTCATACTAATTACTTTAAAAAAGTACCAATGAAATATTCTGCAGCGTAGTATACCAACTTATGGGCGACAATAAAGATCAGAATAAAAATTAAGAAATATTTTGCAGCTCTTGCTTTTGCGTCTGGTAAATCTTTTTGTCTAAAAATCCTTATAGTATATATTATTCCAGAAATTAGGAATAGCGGTGATATAAATATGTTAAAAAAGAAAGTATTTCCTATTGGCATAATTAGTGGATAATCACTGATTATTATTAAACCATAAATCACAAAATAAATAGCAAGTATTATGTAATTGATATTTGTGGCAAGTAAAATTTTCGTTGTAGTCAATGGATAATAAATCGTAGCACCAAGTAAAGCAAAAGTTATTCCCAAAAAGACTGCCATTAATATTATCAAGGGTAAGATTTTATTTAGATTTGAATTTGCAGAAAAAGTGACTGTAAACAGTAATACGAGTACAGTTATTATGAAGATGATGCCTATTCTTATAAGTTTATTACTTAGTAGTTTATTCATTGTATATTTGTATTACTGAATTGTCTAACGATATTAATTTTGTAAACCAATCGACATTTAATTCTACAGCCTCAGTTGAATGATCTTTCTAATTGTTTTTTTTTACTAGATAAAAAATCGTACTAATTGATAATATAGTAAAACTTTAGACATATGAATTTTTAATGAATTTAAATATTTTTATTATATATATATATATATATATATATATATATGATAATGCAAGTAAAATGTATGACCATTACCATCCACACAGTTTATAGGCATAATGCAATTGAAGTTAACAATAATGGGATTATAAATGTTTAATTTTTGCTGATTAAGTTAGTTATCTACAAACAGTAGAAATACCACGCCTCGTGGCACCCGAAGGGGTATTATGAATTCTAAATGAACCAATGTTAATTGACGACAAAACGAAGTTAATATATATTAGAAGACAAATTTGATTTATTCTCCAAGCTATTTTAAATACCCCCCTCCTAGCAGGATGCTTGTATGAAATTTAAACAAGAAA
>CALMTA010000266.1 GCA_937872505.1 uncultured Neisseriaceae bacterium
GGGTGATAGCCTTTTATATTAACAAACTGTCTTTCATAATAAGCATTTAATAAATTAACTACTCTAGTAATTATAAATACAGTCGTAATAAAAATATAAAGCTCAGCAAATTTATATAAAAATGCCACAAACATAATCTCAATATTATTATGAGGGATAATTAATTGGCTACCCACCAAAATAACAATAGCTGCAATAAAATGCGATAAAATATTTAAAGATTTATCTTTTGCAATAAAATGTAAAAATTCAGAATTAGTTTTTCTTAATAATATAAAATTAATAACCCTTACTACACATTTCTTTATAATATATTGGGCAATAAAGGCTATAACAATTATTATCCATAAAACAACTAATATACTCAACACTCTAAGTAAATAAACATTTCCAATGAATGGAGTTAAATTACTATTAATTAAATCTTGTAACATAAATTTATCCAATTAAATTATTTTTTTTCTAATAAATCCCAACGTGCAATTTTTTCCATTAATTCTTCCTCAATTTTATTTATCCGCAACTGATAACTATGTGCTTTGTGTGGTTCTTTTTTATATATATCTACATTTAATAAATTATTTTGTAGTTCAGATAATTCACTTTCTAATCGTTCAATATTTTTTGGTAATTGTTCTAATTCTAATTTTTCTTTATAGGATAATTTGTTACTTATTTTTTTAGGTTTTTCGATACTTTCATTAGATAGTTCTATTTTTGTTTTATTTTTTGCTAAATTATGTTTAGAATTGTATTCTAACCAATCTGAATATCCTCCATAAAATTGAAGGATTTGCCCATTCCCTAAAAAAATGTACGAATTAGTTACCACATTATCTAAAAAACTTCGATCATGACTAACCAAAAAAATTGTCCCACTATAATTTGCTAATAGCTCTTCTAATAGTTCTAAAGTTTCAATATCTAAATCATTAGTTGGCTCATCTAAAACTAAAGCATTAGCAGGCCGTGAAAATAATCTAGCTAAAAGTAATCTATTTCTCTCGCCACCAGACAAGGATTTAACTTGTGAACGAAATCGATTTGGAGCAAATAGAAACTGTTCCAAATAAGTAGAAATATGCATTTTATGACCATTGATTTCAACAAAATCTTGCCCTTGACTAACTACATCTTGAATTGTAGCATTTTCATCTAATTGCTCACGAAATTGATCAAAATACGCTATGTCAATTTTAGTACCAAGCTTTATTTTTCCACTGTTTGGCTTTAATTGCCCTAGTATCACCTTTAATAAAGTAGATTTACCTACCCCGTTGGGACCAATTAATCCAATTTTATCTCCACGCATTATAGTAGTAGTTAAATTTTTTATTATAGTACGGTTTTCAAAAGATACATTTATATTTTCTAAATCAGCAACAATTTTTCCAGAAATGTTACTGCTATCAATTCTAAAATTTACATTACCTACTTTATCTCGTCTTTGATTTCTAATATTGCGTAACTGCTCTAATCTACGAACTCTCCCCTCGTTACGCGTACGCCTAGCCTCAATTCCTTTCCTAATCCAGATTTCTTCTTGTGCTAAAAATTTATCAAATTCTTGATTACTTTTTAATTCATCTTGAAGCTGTTGCATCTTCGTTGCTTGGTATACTGTAAAATTACCTGGATAAGTATTTAATTTACCTCTATCTAATTCTATAATTTTATTTACTGTCTTATTTAAAAAAGTTCGGTCATGAGTAATCAATAATACAGCCCCTGCAAAATTATTAATAATATTTTCTAACCACTCTACTGTATAAATATCTAAATGATTGGTGGGTTCATCTAAAAGTAAAACATCTGGGTTTACAACCAAAGCTTTAGCAATTGCTACTTTTTTCTTTATGCCACCTGATAAACTGCCAATCTTTTTAAAACCTCTTAATTTTAATTCAGAAAGAGTTTTATCAATCAAATTTTTTACTACCCAACCATTATGATAATCTAATTGTTCTTGCAAATTATTAAGTCTGTCTAAAATAGCTTCTGTCTGATCTAATTCTAATAAATTTAGAGTTTTATAATAATCACTTATATAGTTTTTTATTTCTCCAAGACCTGAAAATACTTCTTCAAAAATAGTATTTTTTGGATTTAGCTCTGGTTCTTGTGCAATATAAACAATTTTTATACCATCAGCAATATAAACTCTACCATCATCTAATGGTAAAACACCATATATAGCTTTAAGCAAAGAAGATTTTCCCGAACCATTTCGCCCAATTAAACCTATCTTTTCATTTTTTTCAATGCCAAAGCTAACTTTATCTAAAAGTAAATAATGCCCAAAAGCAACACTAGCTTTATCAATGGTAATAATTGCCATAATATTTTATCTACTTATAAACAACTGCTGATATTGTAATAATATATTTTCTATTTGTAACTTATAATTTAATGGATGTTTAAACCAGCTACACAAAAAAATTAATCTATCATTTAAATAAAATAAACGCTCTAAA
>CALMTA010000267.1 GCA_937872505.1 uncultured Neisseriaceae bacterium
CGCTTCATTAATTGGGATGATTTTGCTGAGATATCAAAGGTAGTGCCGATGTTGGCAAAAGTATATCCAAATGGTGGAGCTGATATTAATAGTTTTCATAATGCAGGTGGTGTTGCTTATGTAATTAGTGAGTTATTAAAAGGTGGTTATTTACATGAAGATGTAATGACTGTAGTTGGGCGTGGGTTAACGAATTATACACAGAACCCAGTTATGGTGAATAATGAAATTATTTGGCAGAAAGCTAAAAATTTAGATAATAAAATATTACGTTCCCTAGATGATCCGTTTAGTAGTGATGGTGGTTTGAGGTTATTAACAGGAAATTTAGGTAGAGCAATTAGTAAAGTTTCGGCAATAGCTAAAAATCATCGTTATGTGAAAGCGCCAGCGCGAGTATTTACTAATCAAGGTTCAATAGTAAATGCTTATGAGTTGGGAGAATTGAATCATGATTGTGTTGTTGTATTATGTTACCAAGGTCCAAAAGCAAATGGCATGCCAGAATTACATGGCTTAACTCCGATATTATCTTCTCTTCAAGATAAAGGTTATAAAATTGCTTTAGTGACAGATGGAAGAATGTCTGGTGCTTCTGGAAAAATTCCTAATGCCATCCATTTAACTCCAGAATCATTAAATGGAGGTAACATTATAAAGATACGTGATGGGGATATTATAGAGTTAGATCTAGATAATGGAGTGTTGCAATTATTGGTAAATGATGCAGAGCTTGAAAAAAGAGAGCATATTGCTATAGATTTGAGTCATAATCAATATGGATTAGGCCGCGAGTTATTTAGCGGGTTTCGTCATTTAGTTACTAAATCAGAAGATGGAGCGTGCTCATTATTTTAGGAATGTATTAATGAATAGAATTAAGTTTTTAATAAAATGCACGATAAAAGTTTTAGCTATTGTACTATTAATTGATTTTTTTCCTAAAATATCTATATTTTATTTGATTTGTGGAATATTAGATTTTCAAAGAAATGGGTTATTTGGTTGGGAAAATATTAACCGTTATTTTTTTGGAAATGGTTTATTAACGTGGGTTTTATCGCCTATTAATTTATTAGCTGATTTATTAACTTTTATAAATAAAAAGATTTATAAATTAAAGGATTTACCAGATGATTGCCAGAGCGAGATTAATTATTTAATTGAAGTTATTAAAGATAAACCTGAAATTAAAAAAGAATTAGATAAAAGCATGGAAGAGAAAAAGCGGGGCATGATGTTTTTTAAGTGGTATGATAAAAATATTAATAATTCTATAAATATTTCCGAGTTTCATCAAAAGTTTAAGTATATAAAAACAATAGGAGTGTCCATTTTTAATAAAAATCAAGCAACTTCAAAACATTTTGGACCTCTGAGATTAACATTGCGGGTTTTATATAATCTAAAACCTATTGTTAATGATAATGTTTATATAGAAGTAAAAGGAATTAAACATTTATGGCATAATGATCAATTATTTATATTTGATGATACGTTAATGCATCAATCAGTAAATTATTCTGATGAACTACGTTATTGTATGTTTATAGATATTTTAAGACCAGGGCGATTTTTAGGATTGTTTAATTCTATTTTAAAATTTATACAAGTTATTCTAATCAATATAAATAGAATTTTTTATAAAAATTGGGAATTTTTAAAATAATGAATGTGGCAGAAAAAGATATAAATCTATTAGTGGTAGATAAATTATCAGATGAACAGAAACAACAATTATTATG
>CALMTA010000268.1 GCA_937872505.1 uncultured Neisseriaceae bacterium
TATGATGGTCATAAAAAAAATCAAAGGAATAAAAAGATTTATTCTAGTAGATAGTTTAGGAATAATATTACACAATAGGGTTGAACCTACAAATACTTCTGAAAAAACTGGTGCAAGATTATTACTATCTGGATTAAAACCCTTATTTAATAAATTAACTACAATATTTGCAGATGGTGGATATTTAAGTAAAAAATTATCAAATCAAATTAAAAATTATGGATTTGCTTTAAAAATTGTAAAACGCAATTGTAAATCATTTAAAGTATTACCAAAGCGTTGGATTGTTGAACGTACTTTTGGTTGGTTTAATAGATTTAGAAGGCTATCTAAAAATTATGAATCTAGGGTACAAATGTCAGATTAAATCTAGATTAGTACATATTATCCATAGTAAAAAGCTCCAATAATCGTTATATTTTGGAGGTAAGTTTAACATAGTTTCTTAAACGAATGACATTGGTAACCGCAAACCTTATTAATTGGGAAATATATTAACATATTTATAAATATGTTAATATTTGTACTCATGATTTTATAATGTATCTTTTATTCAAAGAGCTTTAAATGTATAAATTAGCGGTTATTGGTAATCCTGTTAAAAATAGTTTATCTCCAGAAGTTTTTAATTTATTTGCTAAACAAGCAAATATCAAAATCGAATATTCAAAAATTTTGGCAGTAAGTGATACATTTTCAGACGTATTAGAAAAGTTTTTTACTAATGGCGGTTTGGCTGTTAATATTACTAGTCCATTTAAAAATTTAGCTTATTTAAATGTAAAAAATAGAACTATTAGAGCTACTTTTTGTCATGCAAGTAATTTTATAAAAATTAATGATGAGGGAGAATTAGTAGCTGATACAACAGATGGTATAGGTTTAATAAATGCTCTAAAATTGTATCAAAAATATAATTTAGAAAATAAAAATATTTTAATAATTGGTAGTGGATTTGTAGTTGATTCAATTTTATTAGATATAATAGAGCAAAAGCCACATAGATTAGACGTTTTAGGGAGAAATAACCAAAGAGTTGAGTATTTAAAAAATAAATTTGCGATAAATAAATTTAATATTTTATTAGAATATGATTTAATTATTAATACAACTCCAAATATAGAAGAGAATAATTTATTTAATTTAATTACTGCACAAAATATTAAAAACCAGGCATTATGCTATGATCTTAGTTATCAAAAATCTTTAACATTGTTTCATGAAAAAATCTTAAAAATTAAATCAGATGTAGTTTGTGTTAATGGGATAGGAATGTTGATAGAACAAGCCTCAGTTGCTTTTAAGAACCTATTTAAAATTTCAATAGATACCATGTGTGTATTTGAAAAATTAAATAATAAGGAATAGATTATGGATATTATCATGTTAATAATTGGTTTATTATTAATTGTTGCTATGTCAATAATATTTTGTAATGCGTTAGAGCATTTAGGGGAAAGGTTAAAAATTTCTGAGGGGGTAACTGGTTCATTATTTGCAGGAGTGGGAACAGCCTTACCGGAAACTATTTTCCCTATATTATCTATTTTTAGTTTTCGTCAAGGAAATGCGAATAATGAAATTGGGATTGGGGCAATATTAGGAGCTCCCTTAATGTTATCTACTTTATCATTATTTATAATGGCATTATCAGTATTAAAAAAACGTGGACTAAATGGATTGTTAATAATTGAATATAAGGGGTTAACAAGAGATTTAAAGTTTTTTTTATTTGGTTATGCACTAGCTATTCTTACAACTTTTTTACAAAATGTAAAGTTTCATGGGTTTTTAAATGCATTAATAGCAATTATTTTAGGGATAACCTACTTTTTATATGTTTTATTGACAGTTAAGGATTCTACTAAATTGGTAAAGATGGGACAATATATAAGAGCAGAAAAAAGATTATTTATTGAGCGTTTAGGTTTAAATAAAAATAAAACTACTATAATTATTCAATTAATAATTGCATTGATTTTATTAATTTATTTTGCGAGAATTTTTATTGAATCGGTAAATGGTATTTCTAAAACATATTTTATCTCTCCATTTTTAATATCTTTAATTATTATTCCAATTGCAACAGAGTTACCGGAAAAGATAAATAGCATTATTTGGATTCGTCAGGGAAGAGATACTTTAGCAATTAGCAATATAAGTGGAGCCCTTGTTTTTCAAGGAGTTTTATTGCCAATAGTTGGAATATTATCTAATAATTGGATACTAAATAAATGGGTACATTTAGTAGGAATAATTATTACTTTTTTAGCAGTAATATGGATAAACATTCACGCTAAACGAGGAAATGTTAAAATTATGCATTTTATATTTAATGGAATTCTTTATTTTATTAATATTATTTTATGCTTTGGGATTTTTTATACAGGCAATTAAATGTTACAGCAATTTTATCGTACTTCTATTTTACTTGATGATGCAAAAATAAATGAGTTAACCAAAAAGCATGTACTTGTAGCAGGTGTTGGTGGTGTTGGCGGGTACGCAGTTGAAGCATTAGTACGTGCTGGGATTGGACAAATCACAATTATTGATAATGATACTGTAGATATTACTAATATTAATAGGCAATTAATAGCACTTTTGCCAGATGTTGGTAGGGTTAAAGTTGAATTATTTAGGGAACGAATCAAATTAATTAATCCACAGTGTAGTGTCTATACTATTACAGAATTTCTTGATGAGAATAATGCAGCTAATAAGAATATAATTTTATATTGCTGGAGAGGCGGAGGCAGAAGCGCATATCTTGCAAAGATGATTACTGATTTGGGATACAATCCTACAACAGTAACAGGAGGACATAAGGCATATAGAAAAATCGTGAATGATTTTTTCTCACAAAAAGTATTTCCTTATGAACTTATTGAACTATCGGGATTAACCGGTTCAGGTAAAACGGAATTATTAAAAAATGTTTCGAATGAATTACCTGTCATTGACCTCGAAGAAGCCGCTAGACATTATTCGAGTTTGCTTGGAC